>JAJPJH010000100.1 GCA_021324335.1 Gammaproteobacteria bacterium | reverse complement strand
CGTATTCGCGAATGTGTAACTGATGATGAGTACCACAAGCTGCTTCCGCAGTTTATACAGCTTTAATCAATTTACAACTGGAATGTAGTCTATCGAACGCTTACATTACGCCTCAAGATTTTACTATTATCTCCAAATTGATTAACATTCAAATGCAGCTCAACAATGGATTTACTTTGTTTGGCCAACAAATATTAGGCAAAAAAAATGATGAGAAAGAAATAGAATTAAATAAAAAATTATTAAGTTTTATACGGAATTGAATTTAAAAAGTGGTTTTTTCTAACCTACCAAAGTCGACTTAAATCGAGACTATTCTATCTCAGTCTGTTACAATTTTGCTATCTCCATTACCTCATTTTTGTACCGTACTGAGTTATACAGCTTTTCATGTTAATTTAAATCAACAACTTAGCTTGCTTGATTATCATCCTTTATTAAAACTCACATTCTATTTTCTTCAACCGTTATAATAATAGTAAAGCTAATAAAAACGACGGAGTGGGGCTTTTATGATTCGCGACATAGAATTAATGCCATTACCTCCTTTAAAACCTGATGATTCAGGCGATGTTTTTTTTCAAACATTCACACCCACGGATCGGCGTGGTATAAAAAAAATAAGCAATACAAATCAAATTACACCAACACCTAAACAAGAATCGTTGTCAAAGTCAAGTGCTGATTCGGTTATTTGTTATCTTGCTCAAGATATAAATTCTAAAAATTGGTATTTTCTATTTGGTGAGGACGAAGAAGATATCAATGAATTAAAACAAACAAGTAATAACTATAATGTTTACAGCTTAAGCTATGAGCATTATAAAACACTGCTTGATAATCAGTTTGTCGTTCATCCCAATATTGCAGAAACAGCCTCTATTGATACAAAACTCAGCTTTATCAATGATAGCTTGTGGCAGACGGCATGTGGTTTTTTGGCCTCAATGGTCATTGATAACAATGCATGGAATGTTGGCACACAATTAGGGTTACCCGCAGGTTTGGGTCTTCTTGCTGGTGCGTTGAGAGGCTATGTGGCTTATCGGAATTACAAAAAAGAATTTCATGAATCACCACCACCAGCTGTTCGCAACGAGATTATCAAAGATTGTGCTTTTTTTGCTGCCAAAACAACGATTGGTATGGGAGCTTGGGAATTAGGTTATTTTGTTGGTCAAACGCTTGCACTTGCATTAGGAGCAACGCCGGTTAGTTTTTGGGTACCTATCGCATTTGTCATCGGTTCTGGCTTGTTTCAAGGGATTTCT
This sequence comes from Gammaproteobacteria bacterium, assembly GCA_021324335.1. Taxonomy (GTDB): domain Bacteria; phylum Pseudomonadota; class Gammaproteobacteria; order DSM-16500; family DSM-16500; genus Aquicella. The sequence continues at coordinate 4,349 of JAJPJH010000100.1, read as the reverse complement.
GCTGTTATTTCGGAAGTGATGGATGAGAAGCGCAAATATGGTGAGGTAAGAAGTTCAGCATTCGATCTGACAAAAGTTTTCTTGACTAATTTTGTTAATGGTACCGTGTCGGCCGTATGTGGGTTTATTCCTTTTGGTTCGGTGATAGTCAGCGCTTTACTCAAACCACTCGTTGCAGATATTATTACGCCGTTAATAGCAGGAGCTGCAACGGCAGTTATCTCTTATACCATTGATAAGCTTGTGCCCAAATTAACCGACAAAGCTGCTTTAGCCATTGACAAAACGATTCAATTTTTTACTCATCAATTTGCAACAAATAAACAAATTGTCGCTAAATTATCGTCAAATAAACTATCTCTTACTTCTTTTAGGGATCGATTTTTTAAGGAAGCGTCTAAAGAGAATAGTAAGAAATCTACCGAACAAGAACCAAAGCATCCTAAACCTACAAAAAAATGATCGGAAAATCCAAAACACTGTAGCCAATTTGTCACCCACTTAGGTAGCAAGCGTAGCTTTTACATTTTATAGAATTATGTTATAAAATGTAGCCTTGATGTCGCTTACGCTGCCTGCTCATTGGGTGAGCGGTAGAGAAAGTTAGGTTGCTAAAAAATAATACAAATAATAGTAGAGGGCTAGTTGTGCAAAACCATCCCGTACCAAAAACTTACTATGACCTGTTAGAAATCTCCGAAAATGCTTCGCCAGAAGAAGCCAAGAAAGCTTATCGTAAATTGGCTTTGAAAAATCATCCGGATAAAAATCCTGGGGACAAGTCTGCAGAAACTAAATTTAAAGAAATTTCCGAAGCTTATGCGGTTCTTTCTAATGAAAATGCCCGCAAGCTTTATGACCAGCTTAAACGCACCTCAGAAGCAGAAGCTCGTCTCGCAGCAAATGAATTTCTGACACGGCAAAATCAGCCAGGGGCTGATACCCAACAAGATAGTGAAAGGCAGCGTCGTGCAGAAGCGGCAGAGCGTCGAGCGCGTGAAGCTCAGGAAAGGCAGCAAGCTGAAGCCCAGCGTCGAGAAAATGAAAGAAGACGCTATGCGGAAGCGGCAGAACGCAGAGCGCGTGAAGCGAGGGAAAGGGAATGGCAGGAAACAAAGCCTTCCTTTTCACAACCACAGGAAAAACGGCAAAAAGCTTCTCAATCACAAGAAGCGCGTGAACGACATGCGGAGGCAGCAGAAAAGCGTCGTTCTCAGCCAATGCCACAATCGGCGGCGCAGCCAAAAGAAGAGAGCTTTACCCAACGATCTTCTATGCGATCAGCTCCCACTATGTTTATGAGGGTATCAGAGCCTGCAGACGTCAGGAGTCTGATAGCTTTCTTGGTTATTGCACAGATTATTGCTCAAGAGATGGCTCGACACCAACAAGCGCAGATGTGTTTGTGTCTGCAAATATGTGTACGGCTTCAGACAGTGACGTGCAGAACTCCTATTCTTATTGATCCTCAAGAGGAATCCCCTCTTTACGCCTCTCGTATGGGTCATGCATTTTAAAAAGGATAAAGAAGTAAGGGTAAAGTAAAGATACCATTCTCTAGCGTAGGTGATGGAAGTTAAAATGACTAGAATAGAGCGCTAGAGAAGGGCGCTTGACTCTTTCTTCTTCTTTATTCTTAGTCTATTCCTGAATATGTCGAAATCACTTACCCGTAAACTCGCGTTTAATATGGCTTGACTTGTATACTATTTTTTAAATTAAATGCGCTTATGGCCTCCTGGAATTCTGCTATTTCCTGTCGATCCATACTCTTTTTATAGCCATCTACTATTTTATACATTTCTCCATTTCACACATAACGTTTGCCATTTTTGCTTTGTGCATAAGCGGATTCATCGAGTTTTTCAACGGGTGATTCTTTATAGACAATTTTTCTGTTCCTATTATAAGGAAGGGATGAGCTATGAATTCTATCTAGAGTAAAAAGTGAAACGCCATGGATCTCATTCAAATTAAAAAAAGTTGGTGCGGTAGGTTCACATATAGACACGCTTGCTCTTTCTGATTGACGATAATCAATGCCGATACGTTTCACGCTCAGAGCATATTTTTTTAGTTCATTCAAATAGGGTTCTATTCGACAGTTTGCAATTGAAGCAGAACCTAAACGTATTTCATCTAGCAAAACTACCTTCTTAATTCCCTTACTAACTAAATCATTATATTTAGGTAAAAGTTCTGGATTAAAAGAATCAGCATGACATTCAAGCATCACACCCAGGGAATCGGTAATCGCTGTATTAGTAAACTGAATTTCCCCAGCAAAACTTAAACATTGACCTTTTAAACGATTTACTATTACCTCATCTAAGCATTTGATATCTTCAGCCATGATTATAGGAAGACCATATGCCGCAAATAACCTAAACCCGACAGGAATTGAATGTCCCGTGTCAATAATAAAAAGAGTATTGTGGATTCCTTCTTGTTCAATCACTTCCATTGCTTGTTTTTGGAAATTTTGATCAACAGTTAATGCATAATCATCTCGTTCTTTTGTGTCAGCATTAATTGTCAAAGCCAATTCCTTTAAGGATGGGATTTTAGAAATTAAATTACTCATTTTAGAGCTAAACATTCGCAGGCCTCTATTATAAATTCTCCATTTTATGATTAGTTTTTTGAAAAATTAACTTGCTATTAGTAATGGCTTAAGTTCATTTTTTGATAGAATATCAACTTTCCTAGCCTAATTCAATTATACGAGAAGGGGTCAAGTGCCACTTGATTCCTCAGCTTCTGCTTCCCTACCGTATTTTTACTTTATTCTGATATAGCGAGTGTTCTGATATGATTTGTTAATTATATAGACAAATACATTGTAAGCATATTTTGAGGGAAATATCGCCGTCACAAAAAATAATGATGTTATTGTTTTAGCTGCAGCATCATCGAGCTAGCTTTATGCATCCAGCCAATGTTTTCGAGGAAAAGAAATAATGATGAAAAAAATACAAATATTAGTTGCAAAAAATTCGACTCATCCAATTGAAAATACAAATGAAGCGATAGAAAGTGCTAAAGCAGCTATAACAAAAGGGGACCTTGAAAAATTCAAAGTTCTCACGTTTGATTATAATGATATATCAGAAGATTCTACCAAAAATTTAGGAGAATTCTTCCTTGCGCTTGCTGTGGATTATAACCAGCAAAGCATAGTAAATTTTCTTCTCTATAAGAAAAAAATTAATTGTTCGAGAGAGAATTATAAAATTATATTTGCTGATGCTTTAGGTAATGGCTTTATTGAAATTGCAAAATCTTTATTGAAATATGAAAGTGAGGGATATTTTCGAATAATAGCTCTTTTACATTCTAGTTTAGTGACTGATGACGATCTGTGGGAATTTGTGTTAGAAGATAGAATGGTGAAGGACACTCTGATTAAAAGCGGCTTTCATAGAGCCAGCATAAGAAATGATCAAAAAACATTAGATTGGATTCTTGCAATCTATCCTCAATCAAAAATAAAAAGAAGCTCCCATTTCAATAGTAACAATTTTATTATAGAAATGTTAAAGAAGGTAATTGTTATAGCAATTGAAACAAATCAACAATCACTTTATGATTGGTGTTTAAGTAAGGTAAGCATTCCCGAGCGTAACAATCTATTATCATTTTCTATTCCCTATGTTGTCAAAGCTAATAACATAGTTTTCCTCGAATCTATTGTAAAACAAAGGAAAAATCCAAATGAACGAAACAGTTTAATTGAATCAGCGCTTAAGAATTGCTTAGATAGTTATGATAAATTTCCAAGCGACAAAATTTTGGATTTTTGTTGCAAAAGTCTTACATTTAGCAAAATTGATATGCAACTTTTTTCAAATGCCATCATCCAATCCAGTCAGATCAAATTGTTAAAATGGTTTATGAATAATCTTGCCATTCAACTAGACATTCAGGTGTTGGACAATCTAATAAAATCTATTTTTATAGAAAGTATGAAACTATATAAAAGTGATATAGTTGATTTTTTATTAAATCGTGAAACTAATCTTGAAAAGCGTGAGTTTTTAATAAACAGTAATCTAAAGTATGTTAAAGCTGACCATCCCAACCAAATGGCATTAATCAATACTTTGTTGAAATATACTTGTGATTCTTTATTAATTAGATCACCCCTCTCCGCAGAAAATTTAGCTTTATGCACAGATTTGACTAAGTTAAAAGATATTAGTAAGAGTACCTTATTTATTGCAAGAGAACTAAAAGAGGAGCGTTGATCTGCCCCGCGTTTTGTAGACACTAAATTCTAAAATCCGCAAGTCAGTTCATATTGCTCAGGCGATTGATAGCCAAGAAACGAATGCTTGCGTTGCCGATTG
>JAJPJH010000026.1 GCA_021324335.1 Gammaproteobacteria bacterium | reverse complement strand
TCCTTGCTCAATTTTCTTAACATAGTCATACCTATTACCAAACACTGTTATCATACCATTTGTGCCAAGCCTAGCTAAATAATTTATTGGATCTTGTATCCCACTGGAAGATAAAGCGTTCATAATCTCAATAGCATCATACCGATGACCACAAAACAACAAGAAAATTGTGGTATCTAAATCAAGTAAGGTTTGCACAGGATTTGCATAGCGAACTCTCGTAAAACACTTCAATAGCTCGATGGACTCATATCTATGATTAAATAATTGATTTAATTTATTTGAATCAATATTTAATAATTTAGATAATGGATCTGAGCAATCGTGGTTATAGAAAGCTTTAAGAAATTCCCCAAACTCATATCTATGCTCAAATAAATGGATTAGCTTATTTTGATCAATCGATAATAATTTTTGCAGCGGATTCTGGTATCTTATTTCCGCTAATTTCTTAATAATTTCTATGGCCTCATATCTCTTGTCCACTAAATATGTTAGCCTTTCAAGATTGCTAGATAAAATAAGTGCTAAAGGATCCTTGTATCCAACTTCATAGAGTTTACTTAAAAATTCACTCGTATTATAAGCCTTACTTATCATGAGTTTTAAGTAATTTGGCTCAATATTGATAAGCACATTAAACGCTGGAGAATAATTTAACTTTCTAAAACATTCCACTAACTTAATAACATCATTTGCATTATTGGCGATAAGTGATTTTAGCTCTGGATTATTTACATTTTCTAAATTAATATTCGCTTCTTTAAATTTTTTATTAACGTGATTTCTATATAATTCTGAATCCTTGGCTTCGGCAGCACACATTGACCAAAATAATTCTCTATGTTCTTCAGGCAGCCTCGCTGGTGCTGTCGGATCATTCAAAGCATAGGTATGGCCATTTATTTGGATTTCTTTATCTCCTATCAAGATACTATTGCTTATAGAAGTTGAACGACCTCCACCTACATTTCTAATTGTTACATTACCCCCATTTCCAATTACTATGCTTCTATTGCCAATAGAAATACTACCGCCTTGAATAGCAGTAGTATTATTAATCGTATTTAATATTTCCAATAAATTTCTATTTGTACTCATTTTATGCTCCGTATAGTTGTTTTTATTAATCTTATTTCAAGCAAAATATTTATACTATAATTCAAATAATCTTCATATGTTTTTTATGAAATTGAGTCAAGACTGAAATTTTTTGAAATTAAGCCAGAGAAATAGCATTCGCAATACAACAAAGAAAAATACTTATGTATCGTTTGAATTTCTGTTAATCATTAATACCTCTTCCTATTCAAGGCCATTCCTTATCCCCAAACAACGGCCCAAACACTTCCGCACACCCTAACTTCCGACTCCACAAAATATCTCCAATATCAAAATGCCACCACTCATACTGATAAGACGTAAACCCTACCCCCTCCATCACACTTCGCAACCTATCCCTATTCTCCTTAATCTCTTGCTCCCCTTCCGACAAATACCCTTTCCCATCAAAATAATGACTATGCGCCCGCTCACTACACTCATCAAACGGTGTCCCCATCTCTAACTCTTCCCCACTTTCCACATCATACAACGTTAAATCAATTGCCCCACCGCTAAGATGCGCAGGACAATAGTTTTCTCCTGGGTGAGGTGGAGGCATAGCATACTTGCGGGTTTCCTCATCAACTTCCTTATCTGTCAAATGCGGCAATCTTTTGCGAGCTTCTTCTTTCATCCAATTAAAAATCTTCCCTTGCACCGCTCTCGGCCGATAAACATCCCAAATAAGAAATCCATACTTTTCTGGTAACGAGTTTACGGCTAACAACAATCTATCCAACACCGCTCGCCTTCCATAAATATGCGGGGACGGACTAAACCCCAATCTAAAATAAATGGGATCAATTTTGATACGCCGATGAAGTTGATTATTAAACTCAACCACTTCATGATCTGTTGAAGAAAAATGAGAATCCATTTTATTATTTCTTATCATTTTCATCTCACCGAATAATTAAACGGTTCAACCAGGGCCTCTTTATCCACATCAACAATGCAATTAATCCAGTCACCAAACCAATTTTTAAAAACACATCCCCATAAAGATGCATACTAGCAATCGTCGATAACGGTGCAGCATCTGCTGGCGGTGTTGTCATCGCTCCCACCCACGCACCTAATGGTCCTGCTAACATCGAAGTAAGAAACCAAATGCCCATCACAAAACCACTCATGTTTGAAGGACAAAGCTCCGCTACCATCGCAAGACCCAAACCAGAAATTAATAACTCACCAAACGATTGCAATAAATAACTCAATACCATCCAAAGAGGTGAGGCCAAACCATCTGCACTCGTATATTGCGGAATCGCTAATACTAAAAATGCACCGGCACAAAGGGTCATACCAATACAGAATTTAGTCACGTGCGTAGCAGCGTAGCGACTATATATCCAAGCCAATAGCGGTGATCCAAAAACAATAATTAAAGGATTTAATACTTGATATTCCGCTGCAGGAATATCCCAGCCAAGGAAATGATTATTGATATTGTGATCAGCAAAAAAAGTGAGTGACGTTGGCATTTGATTATAGAGCACAAAAAATAATACGGCTTGTAGCACTAAAATAAATGCCACTAGCATTCTTGATCGGTCAATGCCTTTGAGAGAAAAAGCGATCTTCAAGAAATAGATGAAGGCAATGCTAACGACTGTATAAACAATCGCATTGCAGATTTGCGTGTGACCTAATAATTTTGCAGAAAGAAAAAAAGTGATCCCGCTGCCTAAAAGAACCAGTACCCAACGTTTTAAATTAAAACTGCTCATTTCACTGGTAATGACATCAAGCTGCCGCCTGCAAATAAAATAATTCGCTAATCCCAAGAATAATCCTATCGCACATAGCCAGAAAGCACTTGCCCATCCCATGTTTTGCGCAATAATCGGTACCACTGACATGGACAGCATAGAACCCACATTTACAGCCATGTAATAATAAGTCATCGCACCATCCAGTTGTTGCGTGTTGCCTTGTGTGTATAGCTTAGAAACCAATGAACTCGAATTGGATTTATAAAGTGAATTACCCACAATAATCCCAGCTAACGCGTAAAAAATCGTCTCATGCGTCGATAAAGCCAAGCCAGCATAAGCAAGTGTGAGAATAATGACCCCTAGAACTAAGGTATGCTTGGCATCTAGATATTTATCACCAATCCAACCGCCAATCCATGCAAAACCATACACAAACGCACTAAACGAACCGAATACATAAAAACTTTGCGCTTCGCTATAGCCTAACTGCTTCACAAAATAAAGCGTGATGATAGCCTGCACACCGTAATAACCAAATCGTTCCCAAAGCTCAATAGCCCAGAGAACCCAGAAAGCCTTATTGGATTGCGGCAGAGGAGCCGCCTCACCGCCTTCATTTAAGGTTACTTCCATGTTTTCTTCTAACAATCTACTCATAACATTACCTCCACTGATAAGCCTCGTGCCTGGCCTCCGCCTATAAAGATGTTGAATTATAACGAAATGCTAAAAAATTAATCAGCACCCATTGAATTTTCTGCCTATTCCTGTAGAATGAATCCACATTTTTTGCTTATATAACAGGCACTTCCGCTACTATAACATTAAACTTATTCCAAGCTAAGCGGAATTAATTAGGACAGCACCTACATGAAAAAACAACTTAGCATTTTCACCTTGGTGATGATTAATGTCATCGCTATCGATAGTTTACGAACACTCCCCATGGGGGCGGAATACGGCTTTTCGCTCGTCTTTTACTATTTATTAGCCGCCCTCACTTTCTTCCTTCCCACTGCCCTCGTGGCGGCTGAACTTGCCACCGGCTGGCCAGAAACCGGCGGTGTGTATGTCTGGGTGCGAGAAGCCTTCGGAAAAAAAATCGGCTTTTTTACTATTTGGCTGCAATGGTTTTATAACGTCTGCTGGTATCCCACTATCATGTCATTTATTGCAGCGACATTAGCCTATTGTATCGATCCCAATTTAGTAAACGATAAAGTGTATATGCTGACAGTGATTATTGCATTTTTCTGGGCATCGACACTGATTAATTTATTAGGCATGCAAGCTTCTAATATTTTGAGCACCATTTCAGCCATTGCCGGCACATTATTACCCATGACTTTTATTATTATACTCGGTGCCGTTTGGATCGTCATGGGAAAACCGATTCAAATTGAGATTTCTTGGAAAAGTTTTTTCCCTGATTTAAGCAATATCGATAATTTAGTTCTCTTAACAGGTTTGATGTACGGTTTTGCTGGTATCGAAATGTCTGCTGCCCATGCGCGCGAAGTAAAAAATCCACAACGCGATTATCCTAAAGCAGCCGCATGGTCAGGCGTGATCATCTTTCTGACATTAGTATTCGCTTCGTTAGCAATCGCTTTAGTCATTCCGCAAAAACAATTAAATATTATCGCAGGCTTGCTGCAAGCATTTGAAGTTTTCTTCAAAGCATTTCACCTAGGCTGGTTTATTCCTATTCTCGCTGCACTTATTATTTGCGGTGCAATAGGTGGTGTGAATGTGTGGATACTCGGGCCAGGAAAAGGACTATTAGCTGCAAGCCAAGATGGTTGCTTACCAGCTTTCCTAGGTAAAACCAATCGTTATGGTGCGCCTGCTAATGTTTTATTACTGCAAGCCGTTATTTTTACGGTCTTGTGTTCCATCTTTTTATTACTGCCAACCGTCAGCAGTGGCTTTTGGGCACTCAGCGATGTGACATCTATTTTATCCTTAATTGTGTATATCGCCCTCTTCGCTGCTGCCTTGCGTTTGCGTTACAAATTTCCACATGTTAAACGTGCTTTCATGATACCAGGCGGAAAATTAGGCATATGGGTAGTTTGTTTAGTGGGATTGGCAAGTTGTATTTTTACCATTGGCATTGGATTTTTCCCACCGAGTCAAATTCCTGTTGGTAATCTTGCGGTGTATGAAATTATTTTAATAGTGGGCGTGATTGTAGGCTGCTTGTTGCCGTTTGGTTTATATCGCTTAAACGCTTGGGTGCGAAAACATCGATGCGCACAGGTGATGGTGGAATCTAGCCAATAGCTCATCTGCGAATGTCTCATTCCCGCTGGCGCGGGAATGACGATTCCAAACTATAGCCAAGTAATTACGGATTAGGCCCAGGTGCAGCCAATCCATTTTCATCAAACGTAATACTGCACGCATAACGCAGTGGTGAATTCATCGGTACTTCTTTGCCACGATACGACATATCCACATCAATATAGCGGCAAAGTATACTTTTCCCTTGTCGATATAAATGACCTGCTGCACCTTGCTGTTCTACAGCAGGCCCTGTTAATGAATTATACAAGCCTTTCGCTGCATTGCCGTCAATTTTTAACACTCTTGCATTCGCCGATTGTGAGGTAAAAATAAAAGCAGAGCTAATGATTGTTGCTAAAATGAGTTGATGCAATTTCATATTATTTTCCTCCACAGAGAAATATAAAATTAGCTTAACATATTTAGGGATTATAGGATGAGGATCCTTCTAATAATGATTTCTTTTCCTGATCTTGTATAGAGCCTGCTTCTAATCTCACGTCTGCCATCATAGGCTTAACTTTAGGAGAAAAAAGAGACAATCTTGATAGGCCATCCCCTAGCATCGAACCGCCAATTAATAGTGCTCCTCCCCCAAGCAAGGTACCTCTGATAGCATAGGAAATATCTATCCCTATTTTATCTTCGCAGAAATCATCCAGTTGAACACTTAACCATGTCAAACCTTCATAACCAAGTTCCACAGCGATTAACGCAGTCCCCACGATTAATTTTTTGGCATGATTAAAAACAAGATGACTCAAATAAGACCGCGCAGATAGCCGCTGTGGCGGTACACTGTTTAATGATTCCAACATAACTAACACACTTTCTCGAGAAAGCGGCGTGGTTGCAGCCCTTATTTCTCCATCCATATGCGTTTGTCTTATTTGTTGTTTTTTTATTTCATCATTAAACGCTGTATAAAATTGTTCTATATCATGCGTAACCCCATCTTTTCTCCTGTTAAAATTAATCCTATCCTGCTGTCCTTGCTTGCTTTCTCCCACTTCTCTTACAATCTCTGCAAGATTAGCATGCTGGGTTATCATCAGCGCTATTTCATCTTTTAAGAGCATGTCATCTTTGAGCAACACATCCAACATCGTCTTACAGGGTGGAATAAACTTAATGAATGCCTCTCGCATTTTTATATTGGTTTCATGGCAATGATGATAATGCCAATCCCAAATTTTAGAGACGAGTCCTAAAAAAGTATTGCCTAATGAATGACTTGCCCATGGCATGGTATTTCTCCTTAAATTCCTTTTTGATATAAGCAATCGAATTTACCACGATCCCCTTAAAACTCAAACGTGGAATGACAATTCAAGCAAATGCGCTATAATACCTACAATAGAGAATTTCCGGACCCAACCCTATGTCAAAAACTCACCGCCTAAAAGAGCTCGCTGCCCAACTCGCTGAGGCATTGCCTACGCATATTGGCGCATTGAAAAAAGATTTTGAGAAAAATTGTCATAGCATTCTTTCTAAGGCATTTACTAAATTCGATTTAGTCACTCGCGAAGAATTTGATACGCAAACGAAAGTGCTGGCTCGTACGCGTAAGAAGTTGGAAGAATTAGAAGTTCAGGTAAAACAATTGGAAAAATTACTCCGAGAAAGAAAGCATAAAGAATGACTGAAAAATTAACCCCCTTTTCACAAAATGATTATGAAATCGTCAAGCGTGAATTGCTTTATGAAGGCGTTTTCCGCCTTGCCCGTTATCATATTCGCCACCGCACCTTTCGCGGGGAGTGGACCCCTGTTTTCACGCGAGAAGTGTTAGAACGCCGCTCTGCCGTTGCCGTCTTGCCTTATGATCCTATTTTAGATCAAGTCGTGCTGATTGAACAATTTCGCGCCGGAGCCCTTGCTAACCCTCAAAGCCCTTGGCTAATTGAAATCGTGGCGGGTGTATATGAAGAAGGTGAACAACCGGTTGATGTGGCTAAACGGGAAGCAGTAGAAGAAGCTGGGTGCAAAATTCTGGATATTCACCCCATTTCTGAGTATTTTGTTAGCCCCGGCGGAACGAATGAGTACGTACACGTTTATTGTGGCCGTGTCGATGCCACCAAATTAGGCGGCTTTCACGGCTTAGCGAATGAACATGAAGATATTCGTGCCTTTACCTTATCTTCAGATGAAGCATTTATTTGGTTACAAGAAGGCAGAATTAAAAATTCCCCGACCATCGTTTCCTTACAATGGTTACAGTTAAATCGAGAATGGTTAAGACAATTATGGCAAGCAAAATAACCCCTAAACCAGCAAAAGCTGCTTATAACGCGGAAGCGATTGAAGTATTAAGCGGCCTTGAACCCGTCCAACGTCGCCCAGGCATGTATACGGACACCACTAATCCCAATCATTTAGCGCATGAAGTCATTGATAATAGCGTGGATGAAGCATTAGAAGGTTTTGCTACCCGCATCGATGTGATTCTGCACAAAGATGGTTCATTAGAAACCATAGACAATGGCCGCGGGATGCCAGTTGATATTCATCCGGAAGAAAAAGTATCAGGTGTAGAATTAATTTTAACGCGGCTTCACAGCGGCGCGAAATTCTCCAATAAGCAATATCGTTTCTCAGGTGGCTTACATGGCGTCGGTATTTCGGTCGTGAACGCTTTATCGAAAAAATTAGATGTTAACATTAAGCGCAATGGTAATATTTATAGCATGCAATTTAAGCATGGTGAAAAAGCGACGGAATTACAAATCAGCGGTAAGACAAACAAAGGCGAAACAGGAACCAGTGTACGCTTTTGGCCAGATGAGAAATATTTTGATACCGGCCGATTTGCGATTAATAAATTAAAATACACGTTGCGAGCAAAAGCTGTACTCTGTCCTGGCTTACATGTCACTTTCACCGATGCTGCTACCGGTCAAAAAGAAGAATGGTATTATGAAAATGGCTTGAGTAATTACTTAGAAGAAGCGATTGGTAAAGCGGAACATATTCCAGAAGAACCTTTTATTGGCAATTTTGCGAGCGAGCATGAAGCTGTGGATTGGGCAGTTACCTGGTTGCCAGAAGGGGGAAATATTGTTAGTGAAAGTTATGTGAATTTAATTCCGACACCACTTGGCGGAACACACGTTTCAGGTTTTCGAGTAGGATTATTGGAAGCCCTGCGAGATTTTTGTGAATTTCGTAATTTGTTACCACGCGGCGTGAAATTATCAGCTGAAGATGTCTGGGACCAATGCGCTCATATCATTTCCGTTAAATTACATGAACCACAATTTGCTGGCCAAACCAAAGAAAAACTTTCTTCGCGCGAGTGCTCAACATTTGTTTCAGGAGTGGTAAAAGATGCATTCAGTTTATGGTTAAATCAACATGTCGCCTTAGGTGAAACGCTTGCTAATCTCGCCATTTCTAATGCCCAAAAACGCTTAAAAGCAGCGCAAGTTGTCGCTCGTAAGAAAGTCACTGCCGGGCCTGCTCTACCCGGAAAATTAATTGATTGTACGCTGCAAGATGTCACACGCAGTGAATTATTTTTAGTGGAAGGTGATTCTGCAGGTGGCTCTGCTAAGCAAGCACGTAATCGTGAATTCCAAGCAGTTATGCCATTGCGTGGGAAAATTCTTAATACGTGGGAAGTCGATTCAGGAGAAATTTTATCTTCCCAAGAAATTCATGACATTGCCGTTGCCATTGGCATTGATCCTGCGTCCCATGATTTAAGCGGTTTACGTTATGGTAAAATTTGCATTCTTGCCGATGCGGATTCTGATGGTAACCATATTGCCACTTTATTATGCGCTCTTTTTGTAAAACACTTCCGGCCTTTAGTAGAAGCTGGTCATGTTTTTATTGCCATGCCACCCCTATTCCGTATTGATCATGGTAAAGAAACTTATTACGCCTTAGATGAGGCAGAAAAACAGGGTATTTTAGATAGAATTAGTGCGGAATATAAAGAAAGAAAACCGAAAGTGAACGTCATTCGATTTAAAGGCTTGGGGGAAATGAACCCTATGCAATTGCGTGAAACCACGATGGATCCAGATACACGTCGGTTAATGCAATTGACGATTAAAGCGAAAGATAAGACCGATGAAATGCTAGATATGCTGCTCGCTAAAAAACGTGCTTCAGATCGCAAAAATTGGTTAGAGCAGAAGGGTAATTTAGCGGAAGTGATCTAGTGAACATTTTATTTAAACCAATGCAAGAGGAACATCTTCCTCTATGGCGAAAATGGATTCAAAAAGAGCAGGTAAAATCTGTCTGGTTTATCGAAGGTTATGCACCTGCTGATTATATTCATCAAAAAATAGCAGGGAATGGTTATGATTATCCGTTTATTATTTATACAGATAATCATCCTATTGGATTCATTGTCTGTTGTGATCTCTATGCGTATCGCACCAAATGTCCTGCTCCTAAAGGTTTATTCACACAGGAAGAACCGGGAACGTTTTGTATGGATTTATTTATTGGTGAGGAAGATTACCTTAATAAAGGTTATGGAACAGAGATTGTTAAGGCGTTTATCGATTATATTTTTAAGCATTTTCAAGCTAAGCAGGTTTTGATTGATCCGGCTGTGACGAATAAGCGGGCGATAAGGTGTTATGAAAAGGCAGGGTTTCGATTTGTTAGAACAGCGTTTGATGGAATAACTGATTGTTGGATTATGAAAATAGGCACCTTCTAAAATGTTAAATGCGGCAAGTGAAAATGCACAAGACTCAAGGATTGTGAGTCGACTTTTACTTTTACGTTACAGACAATCTTTTAACAAAAAAGAAATAGAAGAAATAAAATCCCTGATCACTTCACAGAATGTTAATAAATTATTTAACGGAAAAACTCCTCTTCATTATGCACTTGAATCCAAGTTGCCATTTCTCCATCACGCCGCTATACATGGCGATGTAGATGTTATGCTTACTCTCATCGAGCGCGGAGCTGATTATACAATAAAAAACAATAAAGGCCATGATGCTATCCAAACCCTCCATGCCAATAAACATTGGCGAGCTTTTTTTACAATAATAGACTCTATTAAATATGGGAAAAACCTTTCTTATGCAGGTTATCAATCTGGATTATGGCATCAAGTAGGAGATATCAGAGAGAAAGCAGAAGTAAATTTTCAGCATCCTTCTTTGCGAAGGAGAAAAATATAATATTTTCCTCAATTAATTATCTCATCCCCCCACAACTTTTCCATAAACGTTTTCCAATGCAAACAAATAATATTACCGTGTTTCATTTCAACCGAATCTTGTGAGATCAAATAAAACTTATCAAACGCTTTTTCTTCTTCCAAAGAAGATAATGTTTTCAAATCTCGAGGTGTTATCTTTTTAGCTGCTTTTACTTCAATCGCAATGCGATCATCAATAATAAAATCAACTTCATGTTGATGGACATCGCGCCAATAATGCAGCGATTCATTTAATCTTCTATAACTTAAATAACTTTTTAATTCCAACCCAATCCAATGCTCAAAACTACGACCATAAAGATCCGAATTTCTATCCAATACTTTTGTTTGCGCCAAGGTATGACAAACACCTGTATCAAATAGATAAAATTTAGCTGTTGAAATTGCTTTTCGCTTTGTTGATTTCGTCCATGGCGTCAACATGAAACCAATTAAAGTATCTTCTAAGATGGCATAATATTCTCGTACGGTTGAAGCAGGAACTCCCGAATCACTAGCAATCTGCGCAAAATTAAGCATTTGACCATTTGCAAGCGCTGCAACAGTTAAAAAACGGGAAAATTGAGGGAGCTTCCGCACTAAACTTTCTGCTTGAATTTCTTCATAAAGATAAGTTTGTACATAAGCATTCAATTCTTCTATCGGTTCTTTACTGGCATAAACGGCGGGTAATCCGCCGAAACGTAAATAACGTTCCAGATTAAATTGCGGAATTTCACTATAACTTAAAGGATATAAATTAGCCGTCCATGCACGGCCTGCTAATAAATTTGCATGACCGTATTTTAGTTTACGCGCACTGCTGCCGGTCAACAGAAAACGTAATTTCCTTTCCTCAATTAACCGATGTACTTCATCTAATAAATGCGGCACTTTTTGAATTTCATCTATGACAATATAGTCATAATGCTGACCAAGCAAAGCAGCCTCAATCATCGCTTCTAATTCCCAAGGGGAAGCGGTTAGCTTGAGATAAAGATCAGAACGGAGCAGGTTAAAAATGATCGCTTGCTTACCTAGCTGTTCCTTAACGAGAAAACTCTTACCTGTTGCCCGTGGCCCTAAAAGGAAAAAAGACTTTTTTTCAAGTAGTTGGGGTAAATTAAGCTGTCGGATAAAGGGTATCATTTCACAATGATACCGTTGTTTATCCGGATAATCAACAACTCTACTGCTGATTATCCGGATTTCTTCCTGCATTACTTCAATGACTTAATATCAATCACAAATCGATATCGAACATCGCCTTTGACCATTCTGTCATACGCCTCATTAATTTTCTCAATGGGAATTAACTCAACATCTGCCGAAATCCCATGTTTGCTGCAAAAATCCAGCATTTCCTGAGTTTCTTTGATACCTCCAATCACTGAACCTGCTATAGAACGGCGCTTGATAATTAAGGGAAATGCGCCTAATGTTGAAGGTTCTTCGGGTAAACCAACCATCACCATGGTTCCATCTAATTTGAGTAATGATACATATTGATCAAGGTTCGTCTTGCCTGCTGCTGTGTTAATGATAACGCTAAATTGGTTAGCATAATCCGTAAACGCTTTCTCATCTGTCGTATTGATAAAATGTTTTGCTCCAAAACGCAGTGCATCTTCTTTTTTCTTATTCGACGTACTTAACACAGACACTTCCGCCCCTAGCGCAGCTGCAATTTTAACAGCCATATGCCCTAAGCCACCTAAACCTACTACGGCAACTTTATCGCCTGGTTTAATCTTCCAATGACGTAATGGTGAAAACGTGGTAATACCTGCACACATAAGCGGCGCCACTTTTTCCATCGGCAGATTATCTGGCAATTTCACTACATAATTTTCATCTACAACAATTTGCGTAGAATAGCCACCATAAGTAGGCGTTTTGCCATCTTTCTCTACGCTGTTATAAGTAAGATGCAAACCCTTTTCACAATACTGTTCAAGCCCTTGCTTACAAGAATGGCATTCACGACAGGAATCAACAAAACATCCGACACCTACTTTATCCCCTACCTTATAACGCGATACTGCTGAACCAATTTTACTAACCACACCTGCAATTTCATGGCCAGGAACCATAGGAAATTTTGACTGCCCCCATTCATTTCGTGCTTGATGCACATCTGAATGACAAACGCCACAATAGTGAATATCAATCACCACATCATGCGGCCCTGGATTACGCCGTTGGATTTGATAAGGTTTCAATGGATCTTTGGCTTTAAAAGCAGCATAAGCATTCACTGTATTCATACTAAATTTTTCTCCCTAAATTGACATGTGTATAAAATATGCAATAATAAATTACTCTATTTTATCTCTTAAATGGCTATCATGAAACTCATTACGCTTAACATTTGGGGTGGGCATATACGAAACCCTCTTCTAGATTTCATTCCTTCCCATCAAGATATTGATATTTTCTGCTTTCAAGAAGTTTATCATAATGCAAAAGAAAAAATCTCTAATGAAGATAGAAAACTGAGCCTCAATATTTTTGCCGAATTACAGGGACTACTACCAGAACATATCGGCTTTTTTAGACCTGCTGTTGAAAATATCTTTGGTGTGGCAACGTTTATAAAGAAAAAAATTAATGTGATGGAAGAAGGTGATATTACTATTCATCATAATCCAAACTATCCCGGGAGCGGACCGACGCATTCGCGCAATTTACAATGGGTCAAATGTTGCATCGATAATCAAGTTTTCTCGGTGCTGAATGTGCATGGTCTTTGGAATGGGAGAGGAAAAACAGATACGCCTGAACGCATAGCACAATCGCAAAAGATTAGAAATTTCATGGATGAAATTAATACTTCCAAAATAATATGCGGTGATTTTAATCTAAGGCCGGATACAGAAAGCATGAAAATTATTGAGCATGGGATGAATAATCTTGTCAAACTTCATCATATTAATTCTACCCGAACTAGCTTTTATCCAAAACCCGAAAAATTTGCGGATTATATTCTTACCTCGCCAGATATTGCGGTGAATACGTTTGAAGTGATGAAAGAAGAAGTATCGGATCATGCGCCGTTGTTGTTGGATTTTGCATCAAGTTAATCAAAAGGATTGATGAGCTCCAAATCACAATTAACAAAATCTCGGATATTTCTTGTCGCAAGAGCTGCTTCTTGTGTTATTGCAATTGCGGCAATTTGGCCATCCAGAATGCTAAGCGGTCGACCTAGTTGTTTTCTATTACCCATGAGATGACCATACTGATGAGCTGCTGCCTCATCAAAAACTAACACACGATGTTTGAACGCATCTTTTATTACGTGATCAAATGCATCCTGAAGCCATCGCTGGCGATTTCCTTTAGGTAATGCCATTATTCCATAAGATATTTCCGCTAAACTAATCGTAGAAATAAATAATTGGGTCACCTCTTGAGAATCTATCCAAGCAATGACTTTAGTAGAGGGGGATTGCTTCATCATTTCCGAAATAATATTAGTATCTAAAAGAATCATTCATTAAAATCCATAGGTTCATGCGGCTTACGTGGAGGAAGCTTTAAATCGATTCCATTCTTTCGGCCAAAATATTTTTGAAATACGCTGCTGATATTCTCCGGAGCAGAAACAGCTTGGGAAATAATTCGCCGAGCTTCTTCCTCCATTGACACACCATGCTTAGCAGCACGCATGCGTAATTGCTCATAGGTTGTTTTATTTAACTTTCGGATACTTAAATTTGCCATAAAAATCCTCGCTTTATTTTAATGCTAGCATATGCTAGCATTGATTGCAAGCGCTATCATATATTAATTTAAAGCAGTAGGAACTAAACATATGAAATTTTTTGATTTAATTTTTGGAAAAAATGATAAAACCAAACTGCTTGTTAAAATAACTTACTACGATGTAACGGAAGATCCCAATGATAACTTCGTTAATCTCTCTACTTGGCCGTGCTCTACTGCAGAGGAGTTTGAAAAACTTTATCTCCAGATAGAGAACGAGCGTAAAAATGCAACATTAAAATTACCTGAGGTCAAAATTAAAATTGAGATTTCTGGAACATTGAACGGAATCAAAAGAAAAGAAACATTTGAGGACCTGGCTTCTTACCGTCATTTTCTAGACAGAGAAATACACTCTAACAAATCACAGCTCCAGCCAAAATAGTCAAGCAGTATCATCTCTCATGCGCAGGCTTTTATTTAATACATGGCCTATGCTAGCATGCTTTTCAAACGCAACAACGGAGCCAACTACGCATGGCAACAGCAAATAATATCGAACACATTCCGCTGCACGAATATGCAGAAAAAGCCTATCTCGACTACTCCATGTACGTCATCCTAGACCGCGCCCTACCGCACATAGGTGACGGCTTAAAGCCCGTACAACGCCGCATCATTTATGCCATGTCCGAGCTAGGCTTAAAGTCGACCGCCAAGTTCAAAAAATCTGCACGTACCGTGGGTGATGTCCTAGGTAAATTTCATCCGCACGGCGATATGGCATGTTACGAAGCATTAGTCTTGATGGCGCAGCCATTTTCCTATCGCTATCCCTTTATTGAAGGTCAAGGTAATTTCGGTTCACCGGATGATCCCAAATCTTTCGCTGCCATGCGTTATACCGAATCCCGCTTGTCTGCTTATGCCGATATCATGCTGGCAGAATTAGAAGAAGGAACTGTTGACTGGATACCCAACTTCGATGGCACACTGTATGAACCTGCTCTCTTACCTGCCCGTTTGCCGAATGTGTTGTTAAACGGCACGACAGGGATCGCTGTTGGTATGGCAACCGATATTCCTCCGCATAATCTGCGCGAAGTGGTGAACGCTCTGGTTCATGTACTCGACAACCCACAAGCAACATTAACGAATATTTTTCACCACATTCACGGCCCTGATTTCCCCACTGAAGCAGAAATTATTACTCCCAAAGCTGACATCAAAGAAATGTATCGCACCGGTAATGGCAGCATTCGTATGCGCGCAGTTTACAAAGAAGAAGATGATGAAATTATTATTACCGCCCTCCCTCATCAAGTTTCCGGTGCGAAAGTCTTAGAACAAATCGCCCAACAAATGCAGGATAAAAAACTGCCGCTCGTCTCTGATTTACGCGATGAATCTGATCACGAAAATCCCACGCGCTTAGTCATCATCCCTCGTTCTAATCGCGTCGATGTGCCTGCTCTGATGGATCATTTATTTGCAACTACTGATTTAGAACGTACTTATCGTGTCAATTTAAACATGATTGGCTTAAATGGGCGGCCCCAGGTTAAAGGCTTGCTCGTCATTTTAAATGAATGGCTAGATTACCGCGCGGCAACAGTCAAACGCCGCTTGCAACATCGTTTAGATACTATCACCCATCGATTGCATATTTTAGAAGGCTTGATGGTGGTTTATCTCAATCTCGATGAAGTCATTCGTATTATTCGTAAAGAAGATGAACCGAAAGCGGTATTAATGAAACGCTTTAAATTAAGCGAAGAACAAGTGGATGCCATTCTCGATACCAAATTGCGTCATTTAGCTCGCTTAGAAGAAATGCAAATTCGTAAAGAACAAACTGCATTAACCAAAGAACGTGATGATATTGAAAAAACCCTCGCTTCCTCTGCGCGCTTGAAAAAATTAATTCGTTCCGAATTAATTATGCTTGCCGAAAAATATGGTGATGATCGGGTATCGCCTATTGTCGCGCGCAAAGAAGCGCAAGCAATGAAAGAAACCGAAATTCTACCGACAGAACCCATTACCGTGGTGCTTTCCAATAAAGGCTGGGTACGTGCTGCTAAAGGACACGATATTGATCCGTATAGTTTAAATTATAAAGCGGGCGATACCTTCCAATCTTCTGCAATCGGTCGCAGTAATCAAACCGCTGTTTTTATGGATACTACCGGACGAGCTTATTCCTTACCTGCGCATACACTCCCTTCCGCACGCGGGCAAGGCGAACCGCTGACAGGCAAACTCAATCCGCCACCTGGCGCTGAGTTTATCAGTACATTGCTAGGAGAAGCAGAACAGCTGTATGTGCTTGCGTCAGACGCAGGTTATGGCTTTATCGTTAAACTGGAAGAATTATATGGTAAAAATCGCGCTGGTAAATTAGTCTTGTCTGTCCCCAACGGTGCAAAAGCATTACCTACACGACAAATTGCTTCCGTCGAAAATGATTACCTTGCAATTGTTTCTAATATTGGTAATTTACTGATTTTTCCACTGAATGAATTACCGCAATTAACAAAGGGCAAAGGAAATAAACTCATCAGTATTCCCAGCAATAAAGTTGCAACACGGGAAGAATATGTCATTGATATTGCTGTTTTGAGTAAAGAACATAACTTACTCATTATCGGCGATGGAAAACCCTTTGTGTTAAAGCCTACTGATTGGCAGCACTATGTGGGTGCACGGAGTCAACGCGGCCATAAGTTGCCTCGTGGATGTCGGAGTTTAAAAGGATTAAAAGTGGAAATAATCAATAGGCAGTAATTTATGAAGAATTTCTTTGATCAATCTCATCTACCCTCTTTCCGAGCAGACCGATTATCTATGGCCTTGAGAGAAGAGAAGTATACTTTTTTCTTGTTGTTATTTACCTATATTACCGTTTTTCTTGCCTTTTGCTCTTTTCATCTTATTAAAAGAATAAAGAATAATGGTAAGCATAAAAAGCCAGTTAGTCAGAAACAAAAATCTCCCAGCATCCCAACAACCTATAGACACATCCACACTGAATTGCCCTGTATCCACAGCATCCCTCTCCAAATCAGAAAGAAATTAAAAGATTCAGAAACCAAATCATTTATTTCACCCATTTCGTCTCTTAACAATTCAAGGCACTTCACTACTAATCGCTCAAGCAGTATGCAAAAAATAGGTCAACCTGCCATTGCGAGCAAAGTGAAACATTCCAGAAGATGAGAGACCTCTCAATTTTTTCTTCTTGCCGCTTCACTCAATGCTCCAAGCGCGCAAGAAATCGTGCTTAAATGCACGTCATTAATATGGCTCATCAGTACAGGAACCCGAGCTCCTAATACTAAGCCAGCACTGCGAGATTCTGCTAAATACTCCAGTTGCTTGGCTAAAATATTCCCTGTTTCTAAATTTGGAACAATTAAGATATCCGCTTCGCCTGCAATCGGGGAGGTTAATCCTTTTGCTCTTGCTACCTCTGCTGAAATAACATTATCAAACGTCAACGGACCATCTAAAATGCCACCCTGAATTTGGCCACGCTCTGCCATTTTACACAATGCTGCAGCATCAACCGTGGAGCGCATACTGTCTTTTACCAAATCTGATCCTGCCAAAACAGCTATTTTCGGTTCTTCAATTGTAAGAGCGTGTGCAAAATCAATAGCATTTTGGGTAATATCGCGCTTAATATCTAAATTCGGATCAATGTGAATTAATGTATCGGTTAATATCAATGCTTTCGAATAAGTAGGAACATCTAACACTAACGCATGGCTCATCGCCCGCTCTGTCAACAATCCTTTATCATGTTTTTGCATCATCCGTAATAAATCTTCACGCGTCGCTCCCCCGCGTATTATCATCTCCACTTGGCCTTCTCTTGCGAGTTTGATTGCTTTGCTAATCGCAGCATAACTATGTTCCACAGAGATGATTTCATACTGACTGACATCTATCTTCACTTCTTCTGCTGCATGCAAGATACGGTCTTTCGGACCAATTAAGATAGGATCGATTAATCCTGCCTGCTGTGCATCTGCAATCGCTTCGATAATTTTTCCCCGCACCGGATAAATTGCAGCAGCACGCAATGATTTCAGTTTTTTTGCTTTCGTCAAATAGGGATCAAATAAGGAATAAGGTCGGCGTAAGGTAATTTCGGGTAAAACTGCTTTCGGGCGGCGGATTTTTTTGCTCGGCGCAATGACTTCTGCTTGCCCTTCCATCACCAGCATTTCTTTTTGATTATGGCATTCACAGGCAAAAATCACGCGGGATTTTTCCGGCTTTTTTTCAACTGCTATGACTTTCACTGTCAAAGTATCCCCAATGGCGACTGGCTTTTTAAAGCGCAGCGTTTGTCCCACATAAATGGTGCCGGGGCCGGGTAATTGGGTACCTAAGACGGTCGAAATTAACGCCGCACCCCACATACCGTGACCGATAATCTCATGAAACATTTCACTTTGGGCGTACTCAACGTCTACATGCGCGGGATTGATATCGCCGGACATGATGGCGAAGACTTGGATGTCTTTTTCGGTGAGGGTACGGGTAAGGCTGGCAGAATCGCCGATTTGGATTTCGTCGAAGGTCCTGTTTTCTAAGTATTCCATGGCGTGAGCCTACTTAATAAATCATTAATAGATTATTTTATCTCACTTAAAGTGGAATGGATATATTATTTACATAACTTACGGAGTTCTTTCGCAAACGCTTTGTCATGATTTGCGTCCATATATTTAATTGCTTTCTGATATCTCTGATCTGCCCCGCGTTTTGTAGACACTAAATTCTAAAATCCGCAAGTCAGTTCATATTGCTCAGGCGATTGATAGCCAAGAAACGAATGCTTGCGTTGCCGATTG
>JAJPJH010000076.1 GCA_021324335.1 Gammaproteobacteria bacterium | reverse complement strand
CAATCGGCAACGCAAGCATTCGTTTCTTGGCTATCAATCGCCTGAGCAATATGAACTGACTTGCGGATTTTAGAATTTAGTGTCTACAAAACGCGGGGCAGATCAGATTTTAGGACAGTGAAGTTTTATGGCAGCAATTACCTCCTCTAAATCAAGTGGCTCCAAAGGATCTGATTGAAAATAAGCCACTTTCGCAATTTTTAGCCACGGTAATAAATGAGAATGATGATTCATCATAGAACATAGTACGGTATCCTCCTTAGATAAATTTAACCCATTTGCGACTATCGCTAAAGCATATGAAGTACTCGGCGTCATAATAATATTATGTGGATCGCTATTAATAAATTCGGCAACTTTTCTTCTTGCTATTTCATATTGATAAGATATTTCTTCTGAGAGGGCATTATGGCTACGGTGAACGTTCGAGGTTGAATATACACCATACAATTTCTCTGCTTCCAATACAGCGGACGGCTTGAATGAAGTTGCTGCCGAATCAAGATATGTTAGATAGTTGCCGCTAATTTTTCGATTTAGCATAGGAAAGTCATTATTGATATAAAGTGTCATAGTAATTCCGGTGCGCCGCCTAATTTATTTTCAACTAACCCAATTTTCATTGATGGTAAGGGATCGAGACGAGTAACTTCTTTAAAGTAAATATTTTTAGGATTGAGATAGATACTTAATCTATCAGCAAGATCCAAAAAATCAACGGAAGCCCCTAGAGCAGGAATAACCTTTATTTCGTATGAGTTCTGAGCATACTGAGTGAGACGATAAAAATCTAACCATTCAGGAGCACCAATGGATAAATCTATATCTAGTGTACTAATCCAGCGATCATCAGCATGAATCATGTCTTTATGACGACCATGCAGATAAATAGTTGGCCATGAAGAAAAGGCACAATTGCAAGATTTTCCAGTCCATTCAGCAATATCACCTATTAAATATCGTACTAGCGGCATGACAGTATCAAAAGTAGTAATTGCAACAGAACCAATTTCGCCAGGAGCACATGGGCCAGATGAATTAACTATTTCAAAATATAAAATATCAGCCCTAACGTGTAGTGCCCCTTGATGACATTGAACTGCTATCCGATTTTCTTCCGATGCACCATAATCATTGAATACGGGAATTTTAAACGCATTTTTCAAATCCTGCAGCGCAGTTTGTGGTCCAAATTCAAAACCATGTTGAATAATATCCACATGAGGAAGTTTTATATTAAGCTCATTAGCTTTACGGATTATACACTGCAGGTAGATCGGGTCTGCTGCTAAAATAGCTGGCTTAAATCTGATCATATCTTCGCAGAATGAATCTAATAACTCTTGGCGAATAGCAAAAGGATCTTTCGTAGTTTGTAAATATAAATCGGGGGAATATTTTGATAGCCGCTTTTCAAATGAAGTATCTCCTATAGTACATTCTGTTCCGGAACAGATTGGAGTAGTTAAAATTGCTGTGCGAGGCTGCTCTCCTCCAATCGGAAAATTAAATAAATCATCCGAACCAAAAGGGAGTCTGTCAATTTTACTATTTGCGATAACTTGTAATCTTTCATCAGTAGAACCACTAGTACTAACTAATACAAGTGAACCATGATTAAGCCCACCTGCAATATCCATATCATTAGGGATTAAATCAGTTGGGAAATTTTCTCTAAGATTTTTTTTACGCATAAATGGTATTTTAGAAAAATCCTCTATGCTATTAATAGATTTTGGATCATAGTCTAATTTTCGCTTTGAAAAAAAAGGTACTTTGCTAGTGATATCAGAAAGTCTTTCACGCAAACGTTCTAGTAATGATGAGCTGCTTTTATCCAGAATTTTTCTTTGTAGTTTACGAATTTCAGATAAATCGTGAGCATCTAAGGTGAGGCCCATTTCTTTAAGTTTACATTCCAGCTCTTTATATTTCTGATCACAGTTATTTATCTCTTGGAGGTAGGCATAATCAAGTTCAACTGCAAAGCCAGTTTTAAGGTCAGTTAACTGAAATCCATCTTCAATTTTAGAGACATCAATAGATTTACGAAGCTTAGGTAAATTTTTTAGCTGAGTATTCATTTTTTATTCACTGAGTATTTATTAGAATCAGGATAAATTTAGTTCGAGTCTTGTATTAGCACCCACGTTTCTTACTAAAAAGACAAGACAGCGTGGGTGCTAAGCAATGTTATCGCTTCATTGTTGCTGCATTGATAGTATTTTTAACTTTCATAGCATCCTCCTTTATAAGAATAATGTTAATAATTATGACCAACTACCCTTAATTCCCCTAAATGTTACTAAAAGTAGCAGCCACGCCCCCTTTTGTGTTGAAAAAATTGCCAATCTGTTAATTTATAGATACAATACAGCAAGTTTTAGGTTTTAAATCCCTAATCTGAACGTTAACGGGCATATTGTCTCAAATTCGAGACAATATGCAAGCTGTTTTTTGGAGACTTTTACTTTTATGTCAGAAGCAATATTAGAGATTAGTGATATTTTAAATTATCTAATAAAGAAAACATGTATTAGCGAGTCTGAATTGGCAAGAAAGGTTAATTTACCTAGGGCTACTATTAATCGGTTAACTTCAGGGAAGACACCTGATCCGAGAGCTTCTACTCTTAATGCCATCGCAGAATATTTTGACATATCGCTTGATCAGCTATTAGGCAAACAACCTCTTTCTGAATTAAATAATGCGCACCCTTATTCTGATATTTCGATTCCTGTCTTATCATGGGAGGAAGCAAAGATTTGGGAAAAACGAAGCAATAAAAGTATATATCAGGACTGGATAACAATTAATCCTCTTACTGAAACAGGCAAATTTGCTTTAAAGGTTAATGGGGATGCTATGACGCCAAAATTTTCAGAAAATACATTGCTTATTATTGATCCAGATAAGGTACCTAAAAATAGAGATTATGTAATAGCTTTTATCAGAAAAACTGATGAAATATTATTTCGACAATTAATTATTGATGGTAACCATAAAATTCTAAAACCAATAAATGAGATATTTCCATGTATAACCATGGAGAAAAATGACATTCTTATTGGGACTGTAACACAAGGTCGAATTATATTTTAAATTTCAATAAGGCAAGGAAAAGCCATGCGCAAGTTAATTAAAAAAATTTTAATCGCATTCTTAGAAAGCATAGAATGGGGTTATAATAGAAGATATTTTTATCAGTTAGATAGTATTGAAGATAAAAACGGTTGTGTATATCTAAATTTCCATGTAAGAGGAAAAAGAATAGAGTTTAAAACATCTATCGATAATTTCGCCAAAAGAAAAGATATTCTAAATGAAGTTCATCCTCTAGAAGCCTGTCTAATAGGTATTTTATCAATATCATCGAGACAAGAAATAATAAATTTTGTTAACATCCTTTATTCTAAGTATAAAAGCGAAAAATTTCCTATTACTACAGTAAAAATTGATCCATTGCTAACCGTGTCGAAGGTATTTTTGCTACAGCAGGAAGAAGAAGGCACACCTTTCTATAATTTATACTGCACAAAGAAAAAAGCTATACAAGTAAAATTAAAAGAACTAGTATTAAATCCCTTTATATTATGTGGATTAAGTTCTACTGCTACTTTTATGATTGGTCAAGAGGCAGCTAAAATACATTTAGCGGGAAAATTATGAAAATATTCGATGCAAAAAAAATTCATACTCCATTACGCGTCTATCCCTTATTCTGCTCTATTTACACGGGAGCCGTGATTACTCTACTGGCCTTTGCAGGAAGATTATCCTATTTTAATTTTCCCCTTATCGGAAAAATTTACATAGGCGTTGATTTTTATTTGGTTCCTGTTCTATTTTATTTCCAAAATGTTATTACCGAAGTGTATGGTTATGAGCGATGCCGACAACTTAATCAAATAAGCATTGTAGGCATGATCTTTTTTATGGGATATAGTTACCTTACTACACTGATGCCACTTCCAGAGCAAATAGCTAACCAAGATGCTTTCAATATGGTGGCCAGCACCTATCCACGACATTTTATTGCTTTTATTTTCGCCCTCTATTCGGGAGCTATTGTAAACCAATATATTATAGCGAAACTAAAATTACGGTGGAATGGTAAGCAATTATGGCTAAGGTCAATTATCTCGGTTTTTACAGGGGATTTTGTATACCAAATTATAGGTTCGTTGATTTCGAGATTTGGTGTGTTACATATGTCCGAGATATTTACCTATGATTTGCTTTCTTATTTCTATAAGTTATCTTTTGAGCTTAGTTCGGTTCCTATTGTTTACATATTAAGTAACTATCTTAAAAACCTCGAAGAAATTGACATTTATGATAATAATGCCAATTTTAATCCATTTAAAATAAAATTATAGAATATGAAAAAAATAATTTGTTTGCTTGGGCCTATTTTTTCTACTGATAGAAAAAATCAGATTATTGATTCCCTTCGAGAATATAACAATGTATTAAATTTTCCATTTAGCATCGATTTATTTCAAAATTCCATATCGAATGATAGCCTGGAAGATTATGACTATGCTATTACTTGTTTTCCTCCTACGGAAACTTTAAAGAGCTTACGTGCATTGGAATTTATATTATCCCTTAACGCTGGAGTAGATGATACGATATTTAATCTTCCCAATAGTAAGGTACGGCTTGGAAGGATGGTGCATCCCTCATCTATTAATCGTATGTTTGAGTATATTATTTATTGCATGTTGGATTACTTCCTATTAATGGATCGTTATCGAAGCAATCAGAATAAATGTTCATGGGATCGGTCAAAGCCTTTTAGTATAATGGAAAAACGTATCGGGATAATGGGACTTGGTAAGGTTGGCGGGTATATTGCAGATAAGCTTATTAATATGGGGTATGAAGTAATAGGACTTGCAAATAGTGAAAAATCATTCCCCTATAAAACTTATCAAACAAAAGATATAGATATTTTTTTATCGCAGATTAACTTATTAGTCAATGCGATGCCATTAACAAAAAAAACAACCGGTATATTAAATGCAGAAACCTTAAATTTAATGCCGTTAAACAGTGCACTAATCAACATTGGAAGAGGAGCGCATTTAATCGAGGAAGATTTACTTGCTGTCTTGAGCACAAATAGGTTTCAGAAAGTCTATCTAGATGTTTTCAATGAAGAGCCTTTACCAGTGAAGCATCCTTTTTGGAAGCACCCCAAAATATTTTTAACACCTCATATCTCAGGTATCTACGACAGTTTAGAAATGATAAAACCAGCTTTAGAGCAATGTTATCTATTCTTCAAACATAAAATTATTTTAAATCCTGTCGATATTAGAAAAGAGTATTGATAATAAATTCTGCAACATTTTTACCTTTCAATACGCTTACCTTGTAAAATTTCAGATACCACGCCTTGGCTTCCAATTTCAGGTAACTCTGAACCCCACCAAGCACCCAAGAAAAAGTTATATTTTTTATAAATCATCAACTTACAACCAAAATTTGCAAATTCCTCTAAATAGCCCTATGCTGAATAAGAAGCAAGGATGCAATTTAATCAATTGCTTTTCTAACCTTAAGAATTTCAATAGGAGGAAGTTATGGTTATCAAATGTACTGACGTTTGCGTTCGTGAATTCCAAAAAAATCCAAAAGCTTTCTGTGTAAAATACGGCATCAAGGAAGAAGATGTAGATCCAAGATTAATGAAAGAATGCAAAAATATGTCTGTTAACGAATGCCGTGAATTGTTAAAGAAATCAAAATGTTGCAGCTTATTTGATTTTTCTTGTTAATCAAATAATTAGCGAACCGCAATTCCTCCTCTTTATAATAAAAAGGGGGGGAGTTTTTTATGGCTATCCATCATCGCGTGTATGAATATATCCTTAAAAACGGCTTTAAATTGCTTGTAAAGGAAGATCATCGCTCCCCTATCGCTATATTCAAAATTTACTACAAAGTCGGTTCCAGCCATGAGCATGAAGGTATAACCGGTATCTCTCATGCCTTGGAACATATGATGTTCCGGGGGACTACGAAATATAACGCCAACACATTTTTACAAAAACTCACCGAATCCGGCGGTCAGCATAATGCCCATACAGGCCGCGACTATACTGCCTATTATCAATTGGGCGGTATAGAGCAATTAGTTAATAGCTTTAAATTTGAATCGGATCGCATGGTTCATTTACGCCTGCGTGAGAAAGATTTTTTAAAAGAAATTCAAGTCATCATGGAAGAAAGGCGATTAGTGGTGGAGGATGACCCACTACACCGCGTTCACGAACATTTTTCAACGCTTGCCTATTTAACTAGTCCTTATCGTCATCCCATCATTGGTTGGATGCATAGCTTGCAACAACTGTCTGTGTATGATTTAAAAAACTGGTATCAACGTTGGTATGTCCCTAATAATGCTGTTGCTGTTATCGTTGGCGATGTACATCCACGGGAGATGTATCAATTAGCAAAAAAATATTTTGGTCCCTTGAAACCACAACCTCTACCCACCATCAAACAACCCTATGAAATTGAATCATTCGGTATTCGCAAGATGGTGATGAAAATTCCCGCTAAATTACCTTGGCTAGTCATGGGTTATCCTACTCCCATGATCGCCACGGCTAAAAAGCCATGGGAACCATTCGCCTTATTATTACTCAGCTATTTGTTAGCCGGGACAGGCAGTTCACGTTTGCAGAAAAAAATGGTGAGAGGAAAACAAATTGCAGTTGAAGTGGATACAGGTTATTCCCCTTTTACACGTTTAAATGGGTTATTCCTGATTACTGCCACACCTGCCCCTCAACATGATTTAACAGAATTACAAAAAAATATTACCGAGGAAATTCGACAGTTACAACAAGAACCACCTGCTCGAGATGAGTTAAACCGAATGAAAACGCAGCTTATTGCAAATAGAGTATATGATCGAGATTCGATTGTATATCAAGCAGATGAAATTGGGAGTTTAGAAGCTATTGGCTTCTCATGGAAAAAAATGGATGAAGCATATAAACAAATTGGTTCTATTACACCTAAACAAATAACGGAAGTAGCTCGTCGCTATCTAATTGAAAAAAACTTAGTGACGACAGAGCTCGAACCATTGCCTTTAACCAAGGAATAATATGTCACGCATTGTCACGCATGTACCTATTCAACATTGGCAAACCTTAAGCGGAGTGCCGGTGTTATTTGTCGAAAGACATGAAATTCCCATGGTAGATATCTGTGTCACTTTCGCGGCAGGTTCTGCTTATGATAAAGAAAAATACGGCTTATCCCAGCTAACCAACAGCTTATTATCACAAGGCACTAAGCAACACGATGCGGACCAGATCGCAGCCGGTTTCGAAGAGGTAGGGGCGCATTTTACTGCAAACTCTGACCGCGATATGGCATTGGTCAGTTTTCGTAGCTTAACATTGCCTAAATATTTTGATGCAGCATTCCATTTATTTATTGAAGTCTTAAGCTCTCCTAGTTTTTCTCCACACGATTTTCTGCGTATGCAAAAACTGGTATTAAGCGCTCTCCAACAGCAAGAACAAATGCCAGAAATTATTGCTAGAAATGCTTTTTATAAAAATTTATATGGGACTCATCCCTATGCGCATAGTGTGTTAGGAAATGCTGAAACGGTTACCGCTTTAGTATCAGAAGACGTCACTCAATTTTATAAAGAATTTTATGTAAGAAAAAAAGCTCTCCTTCTCATTGTAGGAGATATCACGCGTAAAAAAGCAGAAGCCATCGCTCATCAATGCGCCGCCAGTTTAGCAGAAGGAGAAGCTGCAATCTCTTTGCCTATCGCTGCCAACAATATAGGCCTTAATCAACATATTATCTTCCCTTCCGAGCAAACCCACATTCTGATGGGGCAGTTAGGTTTTAATTATGAAGATCCTTATTTTTTCCCTCTTCTCTTAGGCAATTATATTTTAGGTGGCTCCTCTTTAACTTCCCGTCTATTCCACGCTGTTCGTGGAACACATGGATTAGCGTATAGCATTTTTACAACGTTTTCTTTTTATCAAGCAAAAGGTCCTTTTAATTTACTCGTTCAAACACGGTATACAGAGACAAGAAAAACCCTCGCGCTAATTAATAAATTACTAAGTGAATTTATTAATAAAGGCCCAACCGCTAAAGAATTAGCTGCGGCTAAGAAAAAAATAACCCGTGGCTTTCCGCTCACTTTTGCAAGCAATGCTAATATTCTGGAACAATTGTATAAAATAGGATTTTACCATTTACCCCTTGGCTATCTTGATCACTACTGTGAAAAAATCAATGCGGTGACATTAAAACAAATACAACAAGCCTTTGAAGAAAGGTTCCACCTTAAGCAATTTGTTATCATCAGGGTAGGAAAACGTTAGGAACGCAATTCTCTCCAAAGACCCCGTATAGCCATTCCCACAGAAAAAAGAGCTAATAGTATACTGATAGAAATAGCAAACACGCTCTTTATTCCAATTATTTGAAACAGGGAAAGAAAATATAAGAAGATCACAGCGGGAGATAAAATCAGATAAATCACACAGCTAATGCTATAAATCATTTCTGGCTTACGCCATTTCAAAGGCCGGTGTTTCAACCATTGGATTGTTTTTTTCCGTAAACGCGGGTAATTAAAACCATCCATGATAATAGCATACCCATCATATTCTCTAAGCGGGCTTAAATTTTTAAAAGCATTGATGTAAGTAAAAAAGCTCATCAGCCAAAAGAAGACAGCCCATGGATTATTTTTTAAATAAAGCGACAAGAAAGCAAAACCACTTGCCAACACAATTTCAACATATACCCCTGCTATATCCACCATTAACCGTGGCAACTTCTCAGCCACCCACAATTCCGAGGTATCGGCATAAGCAATAGGGCCTGCACCAAACCAACCTATGCCAAAACGCTGCACTTTGTAGCCAAATTTTTTAGCAGTAAACGCATGGCCTAATTCATGCAAGCCAACGACAATAATAGTAGAAGGAATAATCAATAATAGAAATAACCAATAATAACCAGGCATTGTGTGAGCAACATGAAGAACATGGGAATAATTATGCAAGAAAGGATAAAATCCACACATACCAAATAAAATTAAAAATAACTGG
The DNA here is from genome assembly GCA_021324335.1 of Gammaproteobacteria bacterium. Classification (GTDB taxonomy): domain Bacteria; phylum Pseudomonadota; class Gammaproteobacteria; order DSM-16500; family DSM-16500; genus Aquicella. The sequence continues at coordinate 38,732 of JAJPJH010000076.1, read as the reverse complement.
CAAGGCCAAGTAAAGAATAAAAAGCCCCCACGATGATAACATTTTGTTAACCAACCATCCGTATGCGTAAAAGAAATATCAATGTGAGTAATCTTTTTGAGCGTACTTCTAATTTTTCCAAGCAGTGTTTTTGGTGGCTGTAGCTCTGATTCAAACGCAATACTAGGAATATTAACGAACCCCGTTTCAGCTAAGGTATAAAGCAAATCACAAATCATATCTGGCACAAATGCTTTGTATTGCTTTAAAAAAATAAAAGCCAAATCTTGAATAGTTTGTAATCCATCGATTTGCTGCCAAATGAACCAAGCTTCGGGAGTTAATTGAAAATATTGATGGATATCCGTATTATGCAACATCACTTTCTTCTGACCGTCTTTCGTAATATGCTCATATACAACAATATGTTTATTTTTAGCAGGTCGAAGACGTTTTAGTGAAAACCCCATGACTGATTGAGCAAATGTTTTATTGGATTTAATCAACCGAGCTAACAACTGAATATCTAATGCCAATAAACAACAATGACCCAAACTACGAACAGAAGCATTACGTACACTTCGGGTTAATAAAGCCATTTCACCCACTAAATCAGGGGATTCTAGGATAGCGAGACTTTTCTCTGAACCATCCTCTTGCGTAATAAAAATTTCAATCTGACCGCTTAATATTAAATAACAATAATCAGCGATGTCATTTTGTTTAAATAGCAGAGTATGGGGCGGCAATGAAATTTCTTTTATTTGTTCTAGGAGGGGAAAAATTTCTTCGTTATCTAAATGTACAAACGAAGATACTTGTTTAATGAAATCGACTTTGACTAATTTCTCCATTATTATTTCTAGATCTTTATCAAACGCAGGATGTGCTTTTAAAAAAGATTTAAAAGTAATAATATCCATTTTTAGCAATAAACAATCCGCGACAGCATTTACACTAGCAGTACGCTTCCCATGGGGAGAAAATAAGCCTTTATTGCTTAAACCAATGGAATCTCCTGGTTTTAGAACAGCTAAGATAATACCTTTTTGAATGACTTTCGCTTCACCTTTGACAATAATAAAAAAACTATCAACTGGCATCCCTTCTGTCACAATATCCTGCCCTGCCTGAACGGTGACTTCCTGCATTAAATCAACTAACTCATCAATGGTCGATTGAGGCAGATGAGAAAATAGAGAAACCTTAGCAACTAGTGCAGCAATATCTCTTTTCATTTTCACGTATCCTACTTTACTTCAACGTAAATTTAAAACGGAAAGAGCCGGTACATAATCCTTCGTCTACTGTAAATTTAATATGAATCATTTTTGTTTTTGATGATTTATAATCAAAAGCAGGACTCATCTGAATTAAACAATGTAAATCATTTCGATTAGAAGCAACCTGCTTTTGAAGTGTTAGCAAAAGATGATCACTCCAAATAGGTATGTCCTTGATTTCCTGCTGAGCCAATAAGAGTGAACTAATAATAGCCGCATCCCCTACTATTCTAATTAGAAAGGGCATAGAAACAAAATCGACCTCAGAGTGAACAAGAAAAATAAACTCATAAGTATACTCATTTATTTTTTTAACCTGCGTAATTTTAAATTCATCTTTATGCTCTTGAACAGACAAATAAGAACTATCTAGTCGCTCAATTTTTTTCATATCAATAGGCATACCTTCTGTTACTCTATTTTTACCTAAGCTATGATCGATGAGCATATGATTAACATAGTCACTATCTCCCCAATGATGGAAGGTGATAGCAGAGGTGAGATCTTCATCTTCTGGCTCATCTGCAATATGCAAATTATTATCTTCTTGAAGCGTAAGCATGCCTCTAAAAAGTCGACCATTAAAGTGATTAGAAAGCGCATAACAATAAGCACCACAATGCTGGATAAGTAGATAATCACCGACCTGCATCCCTTCTAATTTCGTAGCAGGTAACAGTGTGTCGCCTGAAAAACATAACGGACCACCGACTGCATCTGGCCCGTTAGTAGGTAAAGGAGTATGGTCTTCGTGTAAGATTTGATGTGGCCAGTTTAGAAACGTCACTTTAATCAATTGATCACTACCAACATCACAAATTGCCCATGTTTTCCCGCGCATGGTTTTAATTGCTACAATCCGAGTAATTAAACTTATCGTATTACCTACTAGTGAGTGTCCAGGTTCAACAGCATACTCAAATCCATTTTGAAAATGGGGGCTTAATGCTTCACCCAATTCTTTAATCGTAGGATAGTGACCCTCATTAGTAAATGGGATACCTAATCCTCCTCCTAAATCAATATGATGGACATGATAATGGAGCTTGCTATTTATTTCATTTGCTAACTCATTTAATAATTTGACGGCTGTCACAAATGTTTCAGTATGATCCATTTGAGTACCGACATGAATATGTAAGCCTTGCAAAGGAATAGGATAGCGTTGCAATAAGGACATAAGCTCTTCTTCAGGCACGCCAAATTTTGACGTATTATTCGCATGCGCTGTTTTTTCTTGCCATGATTCACTATGTTTGTAGTGCATTTCTTGTTTAGGATTAACGCGTATGAATAATTTTCCTGGATAATCCCCTTGTTGAGATAACTGAGAGAATGTTTTCAGCATATCAATGGAATCAATAATGATTGTGGCCCCACGCTGATATAACGAAATCATATGTTGGATATTAGGCGCGGGCGTATTATAAACAATTTGTTCATCGCGAAAGCCCGCAATATGAGCAAGGTAAACTTCGTATTCATTCGTACAATCTACGCTTGTTCCCATTGCTGCTAATCGGGTTAATATTTCGAGAGAAGGATTGGCTTTCATGGGATAAATAATACAGCGAGGTTGATGCAACCAGGATAAATAAGCTTCAATATTTTCGCGAAATTGTTTTTCACTAAACACATAAATAGGTGTTTGATAGGTTTCGCCAATCTCACGAATGTTTAACTTTCGTGTCCACGTTTCCATCGCTTTGCCCTTATTTTTATTTTTTCTTTATTAAGCTTACTCTTATATGGTAGCACAAACTATGACCTTATTGGGCAAAGGGAATTTTTAAATATTATTTAATATCAATAGGTTACATCAAAGACCAAATATATTACCGATAAGAGTGATAAGAAAATAAACAGGCGGACCCATGACCAGAGAAAGGATACCGAACATGAGTAGTAAAACGAGGATTAAAAAGCCATAAGGTTCAATCAAACTATAATGATAGGCGAGACGTGGCGGTAAAAGGCTAAGCAGAATTCTGCCACCATCGAGTGGTGGTAAGGGAATGAGGTTTAAGATAGCCAAGACAACGTTAATCATAATACCCGCACCGCCCATATAAAGCAGCGGCACCCCCAACCAGTGATTGCCACCATTGTCCAACAGCATCCCTATTTTAGCGATACCACCCCAAGCAAATGCCATGAGAAGATTTGCCAGCGGGCCTGCCAAGGCAACAAACGCCATATCACGGCGTGGATGGCGCATATTTCTTGCATCAATCGGGACTGGTTTTGCCCAGCCGAAAATAAAATTACTCACGATGAGCATAAACAAGGGAATGATAATCGTTCCGATTAAATCGATATGCTTTAACGGATTCAAACTAAGACGACCAGCAAATTTAGCTGTTTTATCGCCAAAAAAAGAGGCAACCCACCCATGTGCAACTTCATGGAGGCTGATAGCGAAGAGAATGGGGATGGCCCATACGGCGATTTTTTGAATGATTGATAATTCCATAATGAAAATAGTAGTAACATAAATCAAGCTGTTATTAAAGCTGTTTTCTGAAATGCTATAGCCAACTTTCCTAATTCCGTTTAGGATGAGCGCTCTAAAAAATGAGAACAGATAGGGCCCTCTACGTGACATTGATTATTTATAAAGCTATTGCGGCAGGGTTTATTTTTTGCATTAGCCTCCTCACCGCCAGCTATCCATTGAAAAAAAAGCCATTGCTATCGCATACCGGCTCGTTTGTGTTAGGAGAAGCGTTGGCGAGTGGAATTTTTTTGGGTGCTGCTTTTTTCCACATGCTGCCTGATGCGATACGGATGATGGGGGAAGTTTATCCTACTGCCACTTATCCGCTCCCCGAAGCCGTATGTGCTGGCGCGTTTTTATTCATGTTAGGGTTGGAGCAGCTTTCTACTCTTTATACTCATGTTCGCCCGAGGCATTCGATTCCTTACATTGTTACCCTGATTCTGGTGATTCATGCCCTGATTGAAGGGACAGCATTAGGGATGGGAGAAACATTTTCGGAAGCCATGATGATTTTTATTGCAATTATCGCGCATAAGGGGTCGGAAAGTTTTGCTTTATCCGTCTTATTATTACGACATCAACTGGCGGTACGGCGGATTATGAGAATGGTGATTTTCTTTGCTTTAATGACGCCGTTGGGGATTAGTTTGGGGACAGTAGTTAATTTGCTGGCACTTGGGGGAAATAATGGAAAGCTGGCAGCGGCGGGGTTTGATGCGTTTGCAGCGGGGACGTTTTTGTATATTTCGACCTTGCATCATATTCGATTTCATCATCATGCGGAAGAAAAGCGGACAGGGGGAGAGTTTGGGTGGTTGGTGTTAGGGTTGGTGATGATGGGGGTGATTGCGGTTTGGAGTTGAAAGGGCCCACCGTTGCCCCCTCCCGCTTGCAGGAGAGGGGGTGCTATAGGAGGACTAAGTGACCGTTTGAGGGATGAGGCCTAGTTCTTTGACAAGGTCGCGTTCTTTGCGTAATTCATCCAGGGTAATCTTGATTTTTTGCTGGGCAAACTCATTATTTGTCCAATCAGTAATCACTTTCAACTTGCCACCTTCGGTTCGACAGGGGAAGGAGAAAATCAAACCTTCGTCTATGCCATATTCTCCTTGCGAACAACGCGCTACGGAGAAAGCTTCGCCTGGCACCGTATCATGGGTGAGATGATAGACAGACATCAGAGCAGCATTAGCAGCAGAGGCAGCAGAAGAAGCGCCGCGTGCTTTAATAACGGCTGCACCGCGGGTTTGGATCAAGGGAATAAAATCATTTTGTAGCCAATTAATATCCGTAATGACATCCGTAGCAGGCTTACCATTAATTTCGGCGTGATAAAAATCAGGATATTGAGTAGTCGAATGATTGCCCCAAATCACCATTTGACTAACAGTTGAAACATCTACCTCTGCTTTGATAGCCAACTGACTGCGTGCACGTAATTCATCGAGCATGGTCATGGCATAGAAACGATCGCGTGGTACATCGGGAGCATTGTTCATAGCGATTAAGCAATTGGTATTACAGGGATTGCCGACAACGAAAACCCGCACATCACTAGCAGCATGATCGTTAATTGCTCGACCTTGGGTAGTAAAAATTTTACCGTTGATATTCAATAAATCAGATCGTTCCATCCCTTCCTTACGCGGCACAGAACCTACCAAAATGGCCCAGTTCACCTCTTTCATCGCCGCATTGACATCGGAGGTAATAGTGACCTTCTTTAAGAGGGGGAAAGCACAATCTTGTAATTCCATCTCAATGCCTTTTAATGCTGGCAATACTTCTTCCCGCTCCAATAGATTCAATTCAAGCTCTGTATCCTGCCCTAACATTTGCCCGGATGCGATACGAAAAATCAATGCATACCCAATTTGCCCGGCTGCGCCTGTCACAGCCACTTTTACACGTTTCGTCATGGTGCGCTCCTAATGCTATAATTGCTGGCTATTCTAACCATTGAACGCTGTCTATGCCAATTTTTACTGAAACCCTGCCGCTCAGCCTCTATGTCCATATCCCATGGTGTGTACGTAAGTGCCCCTATTGCGATTTTAATTCGCATGAAATGAAGCACGGCTTGCCGGAGGCAGCGTATGTCGAAGCCTTGTTAGATGAATTAGATCACCATTTACCGCGCATCCAGCACCGTTCTTTCATCAGCATTTTCTTTGGCGGTGGCACCCCCAGCTTGTTCTCGGCTAATGCGATCGAGCAAATTCTGAGGGGTATTTCGCAGCGTATGCCATTAAACCCATCGATAGAAATCACGTTGGAAGCGAATCCTGGCACGATAGAACAAGCGCGGTTTCAGGGTTTTCGTGAAGCTGGCATCAACCGCCTTTCCTTGGGTATCCAAAGTTTGCAGAATGATAAGCTTAAAACCCTCGGTCGTATTCATGACCATGATCAGGCCATCCGAGCTATTTCAATCGCGAAAGAAGCTGGTTTTACGAACTTCAACCTAGATCTCATGTATGGTTTACCTCATCAATCGATTGATGATGCCTTGGAGGATGTGAAATTAGCCCTTTCCTTTCAGCCTACCCACCTTTCTTGGTATCAGCTAACAATTGAACCGAATACACTCTTTCATCATCAGCCTCCTCCTTTACCTATGGATGAAACGATTTGGCAGATGCAGCAAGCAGGACAGACACTGCTTCAGCAGGCGGGTTTCGAGCAATATGAAGTATCAGCTTATTCGTTGGCAGGAAAAAATTGTGTGCATAATCGTAATTATTGGGAGTTTGGAGATTATCTGGGAATTGGGGCGGGGGCACACAGCAAATTGACGAATGAAAAAACGGGTGAAGTAGTAAGATTTGCTCAGGTCAAACATCCTAATGCTTACTTAAATCCAGAGAAAAGGCGACTTCTTCCGTTAAAAACATTATCAGAAGACGATTTGATTTTTGAATTTATGTTAAATGGATTACGACTCTCTCAAGGCATCCCCGCCACCTTATTTACGCAACGAACAGGCTTATCTCTGCAACGGATTGAGCAAATGCTTAATCAAGCTAAGACACGTGGGCTATTAGTGAAGGACGAACACTATTTCCTTCCATCAGAGAGAGGAAAACGATTTTTAAATGATTTAGTCAGTATATTTCTATTAAGTTAACTTAGAAATAAATTGGAAAAAGCCCTAATCATCACACAAGAACTGCCCACAGTATTTGTCGACGAAGTGATAGGAAATACCGAGGGCATACATGGTTAAATTGCCCACCTGCCCACCTGCCATCAGACGATTATAGGAAATATCAGCGACGACGTTTTGAGAAAGATCATAGCTCACCCCTATGCTTGCTGTCCCCCGTCCTTCGGTCGTCTGGGTAGATTTGGCGCATTGAGTAGAAGTTGTGGTGACACCATTGGTAGTCGTTGTTACCTCTATTGCACTTTCCAATGCACCCGATATATGTTCATAGACACCCGCTACACCCGCTTTCCCGTACACCTCAAAGGATGAACCTAACGGAATAGAACCCTTAGCCAATAAATCGATTGTGCCGATCGTAATTTCGGGGGTACCGCAGGTATTTTGACCACTGGTTGTTTCATATCGAACCGTTGAATAATAACTACCCCCCATCTCAAAAGCGGCGTAAGGATTCACCTTATACCCCATAAACACACGCGCACCAAACTGGTTTTTCTTTGGTTTAAAGGTAACGGATTGAGTGGAGGTATCATTGTCTATTTCGTTACCATTGGTATCCGTATCAGAATCTGTCGTCGGAGCTTGAACGGTTGATTGTTTAGCACTATTCGTGACAGGGCCACCCATCACGCCAATATAAAACCCCGGTGCCACTGCATACGCATTCAATGCAACACCACTTAAAGCCAATGTTGTTGCAAACGATTTCAGTATTTTTTTTGTCATTCTTATATCCCCAAAGCTAGTTGGTGCGTATCAGCTTAAGGGAGCAAGTTCTTCTTGTCTAGCGCAAACTGTAATTCCCATACAGCCCGCCCTTCACGTTCTGCTCGGCGTTCAAATTTTGTTACCACTGGACGATACGGTGAACGTGCTGCAAATTGTGCTGATCCTGCTAAATTAATTAAGCGATTTTCTTGGGATAGCACGCGCATCATGTGAATCGCATAATCTTCCCAATCTGTCGCTAAATGCAAGGTGCCACCCGGCTTTAATTTGGTAATGACTTGAGCAATAAATGTCGGTTGAATTAATCGACGGGCATGGTGACGGCGCTTTTGCCAAGGGTCAGGAAAAAAGAGCTGTACGCTATCGATACTGGCGTCTGGAATACATTGCGCTAATACTTCAATGGCATCCGCTTCATACAGGCGAATGTTGGTGACATTCTGCTGTTTCATCCCTAACAGCAGCGCACCGATGCCAGGCTTGTGCGTTTCAATGCCGATAAAGTCTTTATCAGGTTGCTGCTTGGCAATCGCCAGCAGGGATTGGCCACCGCCAAAACCAATTTCTAACAATCGAGGGGCTTCTCGCCCAAATTGCTTTTGGAAATCCAGCACTCCATCTTGAAGGGATAATCCAAATTGTGGCCACATCTCGACATGTGCCCGCTCCTGGGCGGTAGTAAACCGACTGTTGCGACAGACAAAACTGCGTACGCGTCTCAGATACGCTGGCGGCACGTTAGCGGGAATAGTCTTGGTTGTTTTCATTGGCTTCTTTCATCAGCTCTTGGTAACTCGCATAGCGTTGGGGGCTGATCTTACCATGATCAATAGCCATCCGCACGGCACAATCTGGCTCAGCCACGTGCCGACAATCCCGAAACTTACAGCCACTTAAAAATGGCTCAAACTCGCGAAAGCCGCGCAAAACTTCCTGTGGGCTGATTCGCCATAAATTAAACTCGCGTACCCCCGGCGAATCAATTAAATTTCCACCTTGCGGCAGATGATATAATCGGGTTGCCGTTGTGGTATGCTTACCAGCGCCTTTACTGCTAACATCCCCAATCCGTATTGACTCCCCTTCGGTTAGCATGGCAATGATCGAGGATTTACCGACTCCTGATGGCCCAATTAATACTGAAGTTTTACCTTGCAACTGCTCTGCTAAGGCTCGTAAGCCTTCTTTCAGATAAATACTAGACAGCACCACGGGATAGGGAATATGCCGGTAAGCTTCTAAGCATTTTTCAGCTGCTGGCCGGGTAGCTTCTGTTAGCAAGTCTGATTTATTCATCACAATCATAGGCTGCATGCGCAACAATTCCGCTGCTACTAAATACCTATCCACCAAATATTCGGAAAAAATAGGCGGCGGGGCCATCACAATCATCATAATATCGAGATTGGCTGCAATAGGCTTAGCGCGGCCACGGCCATCCCCCCGGCTTAACAACGAGCGGCGAGGAGTGATGGCGGTAATAGTGCCGGTATTCCCCGTTTCTAGCTGCCAGTGTACAGTATCGCCCACGACAGGGAGTTCTTGATTGCGGCGTAAATGGCATTGAAACACTTGCCCATCCTCGGCTTCAACTGCCACACTATTTCCAAAATAGGAAATAACAAGCCCTGATCGGATGCTTGCTTGGTTATTTTCGTTCACTTTTTGCATGGTACTCTTTCATGAAAATTTATTTAGTCGGTGGTGCAGTACGCGATCAGTTACTCGGCTTACCTATCAAGGAGCGCGATTGGGTCGTCGTCGGCGCCACACCTAACGATATGTTGAAGTTGGGTTATAAGCAAGTTGGCAAAGAATTTCCGGTCTTCTTACACCCTCAAACTAGCGAAGAGTATGCCTTAGCTCGCATGGAGCGCAAAGTAAAACCTGGCTATCAAGGGTTTACATTTGATACGTCCCCTGAGGTCACGCTGGAAGATGACTTGCGCCGTCGGGATTTGACTATTAATGCAATGGCGGAGACGCCGGAGGGAGAATTGATTGATCCGTATCATGGGAAGGAGGATTTGGAGAATAAGATTTTGCGTCATGTTTCGCCGGCATTTGCGGAAGATCCGGTGCGGATTTTGCGGATAGGGCGGTTTTTGGCGCGATATGCGCATTTGGGATTTCAGCTTGCGCCTGAGACGGTTGCATTGATGCAGAAGATGGTGGCAGTAGGAGAAGTCGATGCGCTGGTAGCAGAACGGGTATGGAAAGAATTAGAACGGGCGTTGGGGGAGAGAAATCCAGAACAATTTTTCATTGTACTGGATCAATGCCATGCGCTAACAATTTTATTTCCACACCTGGCGATTGATAGTCTCAATATGAAAGCATTAATGGCTGCTACGCAGCTCACTTCTGACACAGTGGTTCGCTTTGCTGCCTTGTTACATACTTTACCGAAAGAAGAAATAGTAGCGCTCTGCAACCGCTATCGGGTACCGAATGCTTATCGAGAATTAGCAATGTTAACGGCTTTGTATCATGAAAAGGCTTTGCAAGGGAAAAAATTAACAGCGGAAGAATTATTACGATTGTTTAATGCGCTCGATATTTTTCGCCGAGAAGCACGATTTAAACATTTTCTTCAAGCATGTGAAGCGATTGCGTTATCACAAAACACAAAGTGGGATTCAAGCTGGTTAATGTCAACTGCAACCGCCGCCAAATCGATTGATATCCACCAATTAATTTCGGAGGGATTAGAGAATCAAGCACTTGCCGAAAAAATTAAAAAGAAACGCCTGGAGAAAATTCAGGCGTGGCTATCGCTGCACGCCTGAATTCATCCGAACCTTTAGATTAACAAGGTGGTGGCATCATCGCATACATTTCAGCGGCGTTTATGGCGGAATTTTCTCCATTACACTCTGCAAGTTTTTCTAAAATTTTAATAAGCCGTCCTTTTGCCTGCTTTAATTCTTTCTCAAATGTTAGTTTAATACTTTGCAGCTCTTTTACTTCCCGTTCACGTGCGGATACGATATTTTTATGGTCTTTTATATCTCTCTCCAAAATAGCTATCTCATTTTCATATCGATCTATGAGTTTTTCATAATTAAGCTTTGCTGCCGCTAACGCTTCGGGGCTTTCTAATGATTCAATTCCATCATTATTATTATCTCTATTACTGGAAAATATTGAAATTTTGGGTAAGAATGAAGAATGCTTATTCTTTGAATTTTGATTCGCCTTTATTAATTTTTCAAGATTCAAATTTGGTGAAAAACTGCGGTCTTTTATTTCATTATTACAACAAGGACAAATAACAGGTTTATTCGATGCTTCTTGCGTCGCGATAAACTGAAGGAGATTCTTTTTATCGAAAGTATCACCGCATTTTGTTATGACCGGTTTCTCCATAATATTCTTACCAATAGGACAACGGTAAGGATCAGAATTTTCCTCGACAATTTTCACTTCTCGCGGTCCTTCCAAACGAGCAAGCTCCTCACTAAATTCAGTTAACAGAGAAAATTCAGGACCTTCTGGTTTCAGCGATGCAATTTTATTGATAATATCGTATAAAGGTTTATCTGCTTCAATAGCTGCCCGTATCTCTTTTAGTTCTGCCTCTAAAGCCTGATTTGCCTGTTCGAGCTCTTTCTTCCTTACTAATTGTTGAGCTTGACTAATTCCAAACTCCTCCAGACATTCTTTAATATTTTTCTCTTTATCTTCGCCTTCTTTTAAATAAGCCGTATAGGGCACTTCATGAGATTTATATTCATTTTGAGCTTCTTGCAAGTTTTTCCTTAATCCATTGAGCTTATTTTGTAAATCTTTTATTTCTTTATCCAATAGTTCTCTTTTGTTTTTACAGCGCGGGAGATCTTTCTTAGCCACTTCTACCGTAATTTTAGCCTTACCATCTTCGCCTGGCCTTGATTTATAATAGATCACACATTTACCATTTTCCTTATCGTCTCTCTCATACTTTACTTCATCCTCTCTATGGTTTTCCGTTACTCGCACTTCAATATAGGGGATACCATCATAAACAAATCTCTCTCTTGTACAAATCCCTAAAAATCTTCCTAAACGTCCCGAAAATATTCGCTTATCCTCAATAGGATACTCCATATATTTAACACGCTCATTAGAATTACATTCATTAAATTCTTTTACTTTTTCATCTAACACGGCTTGTTCTGCATCGACAATATCAGAACACCGCTTAACTTTTTCTTGATATTCAGCTCGTTTTTTATCGTTTATTTCTCGGATATTTTTCTCTTCATCTTGAACATTCCCTTTCTCCAGGCACTTTATGTAATTTTCATAATCTTTTATTTTTATCTCTGCATCCGTAATTTGTTCCTGATTGCTTGCTATTTCCAAAGGCAGAGCAAGCGCTCTTCTGATTAGATAGGTACCCCGACTAGCAGCAGTGAAAAGGATTTCATTAAATTTTACTTGCTTTGGCTCAGTTTCACCAAATTGTAATTTGGACTTCTTGATAGGTTTTAATGATGCTATTTGAGTTTCAATTAATTTTTTACTTTGCCCTTTATCGAACACGTCAATAATCATGACGTTATCAGAATAGGAATCTATTATTTTCAGTATACGTAATTCTTGAGAAACGAGATCAATTTGTTCAAGTACTTCCTCCTTCTCTTCCTTGAATTGCTTCTTGAGGAAATCGGGAATCTGAATAGCCTCCATTTCTTTTGTTCTTTTCTCCAGATTTTCAATCTTATTATTTAACTTTTCCAACTTAGTTTCTTCATTTATAATAATTCCTTTGATGTCCTTCAAAATAGCTTGTTTGTCCGCCCCCGCTGCGCAGGTAATAACAAATACGATTGATCCTTCCACCGTTTTATCAATTTTTTTTAAAAACAAGGATAATGTTTTGCATAAATCCCGCATCCCTATTCCACGCTGGCCCAGTGAATCACTATTAATCACCACCATGAATTTAATAGAAGCAGCCATCTCAATAGCAAGCCGGGTCAGAATAGCAACCCCTACTCTTCGTTCATCCGTTCCCGTATCTTCAAATCCCGGACAATCGCAATAAGCCTGTTTACTGTTTTTATCAATATAAACTTGTGGAAAAGAAGTTTCAGATTTCATTTTCTTACTAATCGTTGGGTAATCACTTGGTTTTTCTCCTGATCGGAGAGAAACCACAGCATAGGGTTGAGAAGGCCGTGATAGATTGTGCTCTTCCACCACGTGAGCCCCAGTTAGATAGGCTATCGTCGTACTTTTTCCTGCCCCTGTCATTCCCACTGTAATAATGACATCTTTCTTTCTAACAGTTTCGACCCCTGGAAAACCTTTCGTAATAAACTCTTCCATTTGCGCTAAATTTAATCCTGCCACTATAAATTCTTCTTTAGCAATTGGATCGGATTTCTTTGTATTATTTTCTTCTTGCTGCCCAAACATAGAGCACTCCCTAATAGTTATTTTGATACCCCCCGGCATTCTGCCGTCACTTCCTGGAAGTTGCAACTAGGAAAATCAATCAAATTCTGTGTACAGCTATTTGCCTTAATTAGTTTTAAATGAATTGAGTATCACCACACTCAACCATATCGCACCCACCACGGTAAAAAATCGCATCAGCATATTCAGCAGCGGCCAGTATCTTTTAAATTTAAACCACCGAGAAGGTTCTTTCATCGCCATCCGACGAGAACTAAACCAATTCTCTCCATACGAAATAAAAATTTCTTCCCCTTTTTTAATCGGACGGAGCGCAGAAAAAACCACAAGACAATTTTCTATATTAAATTCATATTTGGCATTACGAACATTAGAATGGTTATAAATAGAACCATTCCCTAGTACTAACCAAAAATACTCTCCCGCTGAAAAAGTATAATCAACAAGCACTTCTTTTTCGTGCTGATTAATTTTCAAGGCATAACATTCTTCAATGATCGCACCTTCAGGAATATCTTCTACTGCAAATACCCCATAACCATGAATAGGTGATTTTTTCACCGCTATATTGCTATGCGCTAACGCTTTTTTCATGTTTATTCTCCCCCTTCCTCATTCAGGAAAATATTTTACACGGAAAATGTTACCTTATTAACCTGCTCACTATCAGCAGGGGGCGGATTCGGACTCTCAAACATCGTGGCCCCTTGTTTATAGATACTTCCTGTTAATGGCTTATTAGCTAATCTTTGATTTATTAAATTAGTCTCTGCTTTGAGATGATTATATTTCTCATTTAAGAATGAAACTTGTTGCTGAATGATTGATTTTAAATTGTCAAGTTCCTGATGAAGGCACGCAATCTGATCCACTATCCCCACCATCAACTCTGTTGAATCCCTGGTGATAGTGAGTAATGAAGGATGATTCATCAATACTGTTTCCGCTTTTTTCAACTTTTCTCTTAATTGCTGACGTTTCGATTTAGATAAAAAACATTTCTTCACACTTTCATTAGGAAAATGTTGTGCATCTACATTTTTTTCAATTAATCGCATTAACTGCACCAGTGGTGATAGCAAATTAAGATTTTTAGCCTGACATAAAGTAGAAAACTCTCTATCGAAATTCGGCAACACCGTACCACTCATCATTTTTTTAGCATACATATAAAAACAATATTCCACTGAACCATGTAGGGAAAAAAGCGACAAGCAGTCATAGAGATAAACAATTTCCTTATAAGCAGAAGGGTGAAGAGAAGCTAGCGAATAAGACTCTAATGCCTCCATATAATACCGCCTTGCTGCATTCAATTCTTCCCAATCATTTTTATTATTACAAATGTCCCCTGCCATCCGCTGACATTTGGCTAACAAACTCCAATAAGTAGAAGAACGTTTCTCTAGTGGAATACGCTGCGTTAAAGCAGTTAACGCTGCCTGAATGAAATTATTTCTTTCGTGAATATCCTCGCTAAATTGCGCCATCCAGCGATGACATTTTGCATACTTTAGCCAGTAATTACTATTCTGTTCAGATTCCGGTATCTTTTGAAGAAAGGTAAAGGCACGACGAAAAGTTTGTAAGTCTTTATTCTGCAGGGCAATGTTGTATAAAACCCGCATCGCCATCGCAGCATAGGACGATGTATTCTGTAAACTTTTGGGCACGTTAGAAAGGACTTTACTTGCAGCAAGATGGTACCCTATCGCATTCGGTGTTTTCACACTTAATGACGCCATCCCTTCATAATACTGTACCATTGCCATCCAATCATCTAACAAACGCTCTTTTACGGGTATCTGTTCTATTGCTTTAATTGCTTGCTTATAAGATGGAAGCGCCTTTTGCTTATCTCTTTTCGCGTAAAGACAGGCCATTAGTTCTAGAGATTGAGCAAGATAACGATAATAGTCTTTATCTTCATCAATTTTTTTCTTAGGTACTGTCTTTAGCAGATTAGTTGCTTTTTCCGTTAATAAAATAGCATTTTCATATTGTCCCTTTTGATAGGCATCACACGCTGCTTCATACAGATTTTTGATATTTTTCAGCATCCTTGCATACTCCTCTAATAGAAACATCATTCGAAGTAGAATCACATCATCAGGTTTGTTATGATTCTTCCACCGTGTACCTAATCGCAACTAGGAGATTTTTATGACCCGTTTTGCAAAATCCACTTTAGCTACCGCTCTTATCGCTTTCACCGCTTCTTCTTACGCCGTTGATAATACTACTGCCTCCACCGTCACTCCTCAACAACGAGCTCAAATTGAAGGAGTCGTTCATCAGTATTTAGTTCAACATCCGGAAGTGCTAATTGAAGCGATGCAAAGCTTGCAACGTAAGCAATATGAAGATGCTCAAAAAGTGATCAAACAAACCCAGCAAGACGCGCCTAAATTTGCGAATGCCTTATTCCATCAGAACAATGACCCCATTGGTGGTAATCCGAATGGAACAGTCACCATTGTAGAATTTTTCGATTATCAATGCCCCCACTGTATCGATATGGCACCTGTCATGGACAGTATTCTCAAAGCGAATCCAAATCTTCGCATCATCTATAAAGAATTCCCCATCCGCGGTCCTATGTCTGATATCGCCGCGCGTGCAGCCCTCGCTGCTAACTTACAAGGTAAATATATCGCGTTTAACCATGCCTTGCTGACAGCAGATCAACCCTTAACACCTGATGCAATTTTCCAGATTGCTCAAACCAATGGCATTAATGTCGATAAACTCAAAAAAGACATGAATGACCCCAGTATCGTGAACCAGATCAAAGCAAATCTCAAATTAGCACAAGATCTGAAACTATTTGGCACACCGGCTTTCTTTATCGCTAAATCCAATGTCGCCTTGAACCAAGGTCCTGTCACTTATGTGCCGGGTGCAATGGATCAAAAGCAATTGCAAGGTGAAATTGACAAGATAGCTAAATAAGTCAAAGGAGAATGGCCGTGTTACGTCAAACTAAAAGGGTTATTTTATTTTCTATTGGGCTGTTGTTCTCGTTTGCCGTTAACGCCCAATCCATGGATGAGTTATTCCGCCAATCGAATAGTCCGATTGGCGGCAATCCGAAGGGGAAAATCACCGTGGTAGATTTCTTTGATTACCAATGTGAGCACTGTATTAAAATGACACCCGTGATTAGCGCGGTCATTAAGTCGGACCCAAACGTCCGTGTTGTTTTTAAAGATTTTCCCATTTTAGGGCCAGTGTCCCAATTTGCTGCGCGTGCCGCGCTCGCAGCGAATATGCAAGGGAAATACTATCAATTTCATCATGCCTTGATGAGTGTAGATCAACCACTGACAGAAGACGTCGTTCTGGAAGTAGCTAAAAGTGCTGGCTTAAATGTCGATAAGTTGAAAAAAGATATGGATAGTCCTGCTATTACTCGTCAATTAAATGAAAATATGGCGTTAGCAAAAAATCTAAAGGTGTATGCTACTCCTACATTCTTTATCGGCAAAACCAATGCCACCAAGGAAAATGAAGTGATTTCCTTGATGGGTGACATGAGCCAAACAGAATTTCAAAATGCGATTGATAATGTGAAATAGAGCCCGATTATGTTACATACGTTTACAACTCGCCAATGGAACGATACTTTTTCAGATACGGAGCAACAGCAAGCTACTCATCAGCTAGAACACGGGAAAATTTTATATTTTCCCGATTTAGCTTTTTCATTAGCACCAAATGAGCAGCCTTTTCTTTCGCCAGATGTTGCTGATCCGCATGCTAAAAATATCAGCTACTATGCCGTGCAGCATAAATTATGGGGTGTCCAGCGCTTAACGGATCAAGAGCGTATTCAATTGCAATCGATGATGGACCGCTTTTCTCGTTATGCGACACAGCTGGTTCAATCCTTATTGCCTCACTATGCGAACCATCTTATCCTGGCTCGCACAAGTTTTCGGCCGGTGCAAATCAGTGATCGCAAGACTTCTTATCGTAAAGATGACAAGCGATTGCATGTGGATGCGTTTCCTTCTTCACCTAATCAGGGTAAACGAATTTTGCGGGTGTTTTGTAATATTAATTCGCAAGGGGAAGAACGTGTTTGGCGTGTGGGGGAGCCTTTTGAAGAAGTAGTAAATCGATTTGTTCCGCAGATTGCCAAGCCTTTTCCTGGGACCGCTTCAGTGCTGCGGTTATTGAAAATCACTAAAAGCTATCGCACTTTGTACGATCATTACATGTTACAGATACATGATAAAATGAAAGCGGATAATGATTATCAGCAACATGCTCCACAGCAAGAAGTTCATTTTCCATCAGGCAGTACGTGGATTGTGCAAACTGATCATGTATCACATGCGGCTATGCGTGGGCAACATGTGCTGGAGCAAACTTTTTATTTGCCTGTAGCGGCGATGAGGGAAGAAGCCTGTTCGCCATTGCGTGTATTAGAGAAGAAATTAAATCAACAATTGGTTTGAAGCTATATTTTTAAGCAGCAGTAGCGATTTTTCGACCTCTTCGTTTAGTGTTCCTCCTCGCCACAATCTTCAAATGCATTCCTATTGCACACAGAATCTCATTAGTGCTTTCTAAATAAGGGTTACCCTTTGCAGAAAGCGCTTTATATAAACTTGTGCGGCTCTTATGAGTTTTTTCAGCTAATTTAGCTATTCCTCCATGAGCTTGAATGACATTATGTAATGCCACCAGAAATACTCGAATATCCCCCCCCTTCTAAAGCTGCATTAAGATAACCACTTGCTTCTTCCGGATCTTTTAATGAGTCTATTAAATAGCTTTGGTAACTTACTTTTTTAACCATATATCACCTCTTTAAGTAATCTTCCCAGAACAAATGAGCTTTTTTAATATCTTTAGCTTGAGTTGATTTATCACCCCCGCACAGCAATAAAAGGTTAAGTTTTTATAAGAGCATCTTAAAAAATTTCTTTTCATGCCCCAACAACCACTGCTTACGAGCCACACCTCCGCCATACCCTCCTATTTCCCCATTTGTATTAATCACCCGATGACACGGCACGATAATGGCTAATGGATTCGCACCATTCGCATTAGCCACCGCCCGAAAAGCAGTAGGGTGATTTATTGACTTCGCGATGTCTAAATAAGATCGTGTTTCGCCGGGTGGAATTTTTCTTAATTCTTCCCAGACTCTTTTTTGAAAAAGCGAGCCTAATGTATGAAGAGGGGTGTTAAATGTAAGACTTTTACCTGCAAAATAGTTTGCAATTTCAGATTCGATGCTTTTGATAATAGGTGTGTCGCCAGGAATAACCGCTGCTTTTAATCTTTTTTTGAATGTTTCTACTTCTCGTTCTAAACCACGACGGTCAATAAACTCTAACAAATAGAGACCTTCTTCATCAGCAATCGCAATCATCGGCCCCAATGTAGTATCTAACCATGCTGCTTTCAGAATTTGGTAGTTTGCTTGTGTTGGCGCTGCTCCCATAATTCTTGAAAAAGTATCTCGAAAACTACTGCTCGACTCATAACCAACGGATAATTGCGCCTCAATAATCATATTGTCTTCTCTAATTTTTTAGGAAACCAGCCGTAACGGCTTCACTCTACCGTCTGCCATCATCTCACCCATCCCTAAAAATTTTCCATCTTCTGCCACTAATCGGACTAAGGGACTGTCCAATGAGACTGCGGCACGGACAGCTTGACCAGTACGTAAATAAAAAGCCGCAGAGGTAGAAAGTTTTAACATGGGGAAAACTTGTACCGCTGTTTCAACTGGCAAAAGACTAGCAGATAGGCCGTCAAAACTGATGCTCTCCATAATTGCTTCTAATGCCGGTAGTGTATACATCACGGCGTTTTCATAAGGAGACACCATCAATCTGCGCAGCTCAATCACATGCGCACCACAACCTAATAAGCGACCAATGTCTTCCACTAACGTACGAACATAGGTGCCTTTGCTGCAATGCACGAAGAGGACACATTGATCATCTTCGAGCTGTTCTAACTTCAAGGAAAATATCATGACCTTACGTGGCTTTCTTTCGACTTCAATTCCTTTTCTAGCTAATTCATACAACGGCTGACCTTGATACTTAAGAGCTGAATACATAGGTGGCACTTGCTCAATCTCGCCTCGAAAACGAGAGAGGATTATTTCAATCCGTTCAGGGTTCACATCCATAACAGGTTGTTTCGCAATAATCTCCCCTTCCCTGTCACCTGTCGTGGTTTGCTCGCCTAGCTTCATTGTCACCCGGTACGATTTATTCGACTCTAACAAAAACTGCGAGAACTTTGTCGCTTCCCCAAAACAAATCGGCAACATCCCCGTTGCGATCGGATCTAAACTGCCTGTATGGCCAGCTTTTTTAGCATTGAACAATCGCTTCACCCGCTGCAAGGCACCATTCGATGTCATACCAGGTGGTTTATCCAACAGAAGAATACCGTGAATGTGACGACGCATCATAAATTTAATAGTTTATTTTTTAATGGCTGAATCAATGAGTGATGAAATTTTAAATCCGTGAGCTGTTGAATTGTCATAAACAAATTTTAATTCCGGCACCACACGCATATCGACTTCATGCGCTAAACGATATCGCAAGGATTTAGCAGCGCGATTTAATGCCTCGATAACGGGTTTTACTTTGTCTTCTTCTGTCAACACACTCACATAGACTTTTGCATAGGAGAGATCACGCGTGACCGTCACACTCGTAATTGTGACAAGGCGAAAACGCTCGTCACTCATATCCGAGAGTAACATTTGCGCCAGCGTTCTCTGAATTAAATCAGCGACACGCTGCGTACGGTCAAAACCTCGTTTCATGTTATTTAATCTCTCGTTTGACTTCTACTTTTTCGAAAACTTCGATTTGATCGCCTGGCTTAATATCGTTGTAATTCTTAACCGAAATACCACATTCCATACCAGCACGTACTTCAGAAGCATCTTCTTTAAAGCGGCGTAAGGATTCGAGCACGCCTTCGAAAATGACCACGTTATCGCGTAGCACACGGATAGGGAAATTTCGTTTCACCAAGCCTTCTACTACCATACAACCTGCAATCGTACCGACTTTCGAGGAGCGGAATACTTCGCGTACTTGCGCTAACCCTACTACCCGTTCGTGGATTTCCGGCGCCAAGGCACCGCTCATAGCTTTCTTCACTTCATTGATGACATCGTAAATGATGTTGTAATAATGGACATCCACCTCATTTACTTCCATCAACTTGCGTGCTTCGGCATTTGCACGGACGTTGAAGGCAATGATAATTGCTTTTGAGGCGATAGCTAAATTGACATCGCTTTCGTTGATACCGCCAATACCGCTAGAAATAAGGTTTATTTTAATTTCAGAGGTAGATAGTTCAGACAAGGCTTGTCTTAATGCTTCCACTGACCCCAGCACATCTGCTTTCAATACGATATTTAAAGTAGCAACGGTCGTCTTTTCGCTTTCAATACGCTGCAATAAATCTTCTAACTTCGGCGCTTGTCTGGCCAATTTCGCTTCACGTGATTTCGCTTGACGGAACATGGCAACTTCACGGGCACGTCTTTCATCTGTAACCACTGTAAATTCATCGCCTGCTTGTGGTACGCCAGAAAGACCGAGCACTTCTGCTGGAATAGAGGGCCCTGCACTGGTGATAGGTTGACCCGTTTCATCATGCAGCGCACGGATACGGCCATATTCGAGACCGGCTAAAATAATATCTCCTTTGTGCAAGGTACCTTGTTGTACCAACACACTGATCACTGCACCACGGCCACGATCAAGGCGTGATTCAATCACTACGCCACGGGCTGGGCCATCAGCCACGGCTTTCAGCTCTAATACTTCTGCTTGTACTAGCAAAGAGTCTAATAAATTATCAATACCCATACCGGTTTTAGCGGAAATGGGAACAAACATGGCATCGCCACCCCAATCTTCCGCTACTAAACCATGCTGAGCTAACTCATTTTTGACGCGATCAGGATCCGCATCGTGCTTATCCATTTTATTCACAGCGACAACAATAGGCACATTTGCTGCTTTTGCATGTTGGATTGCTTCAATCGTCTGCGGCATCACACCGTCATCCGCAGCGACGACAAGAACGACAATGTCAGTGAGCTTAGCACCACGCGCACGCATGGCAGTAAACGCGGCGTGCCCAGGGGTATCGAGAAAAGTGATGGTTCCCTTCGCGGTTTGCACATGGTAAGCACCGATGTGCTGAGTAATACCACCGGCTTCTTGGGCTGCCACTTTGGTGGTACGAATGTAATCTAATAACGTGGTCTTACCATGGTCAACATGCCCCATGATGGTAATAACGGGTGGACGCGGTTGTGCTTCACCTTTTAGTTCCAGCGATTTCACTAACTCAATCTCAATCGCATCTGAGCTGATGAGTTTAGCTTTATGACCCATTTCTTCTACCACTAAAGTCGCGGTATCTTGATCAATACTTTGGTTGATGGTCGCCATCATCCCCATTTTCATCAAGACTTTGATGACTTCACCCGCTTTCACGGACATGCGTTGTGCCAAATCCCCGACGTTAATCGTTTCGGGAATTTCCACTTCGTGCACCAGAGGGGCCGTGGGCTTGGTAAAGGCTTGAATCTTTACTTTCCCATGAAGAGCAGCCCGAGATTTACCCAATTTTCTAGCACTTGCTTCGAGTATCTCTTCGTCCACCTGCCTCATCACACGGCCTAAATCAGCACCTCTAGATAATAAAGCAGCAAAGGTTTTTTCATCTGTATGCGAGGTATCACGCACTTTCTTTTTCTTCTTATGTTTCTCACTTTCTACTTCTTCTTGCTCCGATTCTTCGCGTAATTTTTCTTTACGCTTAACAGCCGGTTTTGCTTTCTCGTCTACCTTTTCTTCAACCACCGGGGATGCCACCATTTCCCCAGGCACTTCAACAGGAGTAGGAACAGGTGCGAGCGAGGTTTCAGCCACCACTTCCAGGGCAGGGGTCACTGCTACTGTTTCAACTGCTTCTAGGGGAGTAGGAGTAGAAGTTGGTTCTGCCTCCACCAATTCCGTCAGCCCTTTGGCTGCTTCCTCTGATTTTCCTTTGCCTTCTTCTGTAAGGGTGCGTTTGACATAAGTACGTTTTTTCACTTGAATACTTACCGTCTTACCACCTACGCCATGTGAACCACCTAGCTTAATTTCACTGGTTTTTGCACGGCGCACCACGATTTTGTCTTCTGGTTTCCCATGATGCTGCTGCAGGTAATGTAAAAACCCTTGCATCTGTGCTTCGGTCACAAAATTACCGACAGCAATACCTGCATCTTTAAATTGATCACGCAAACGCTCAACCGATTTGCCAACAGTATTAGCAAATTGTTCAATTGGTACGCCTTGTGTTTCGGTATCTTTAGTTAATTTATTCGCCACGCGAACTTGCCTCTTCGTCATCAAACCATATTTTTCGAGCTGTCATAATCAGTTTTGCGGCCATGTCTTCTTGAATGTCTTCTATCTCCAATAAGTCGTCTATCGATTGTTCTGCTAAGTCTTCCCGTGTCACGATACCATGGCTGGCCAGCTTGTAGGCTAAATGTTTATCCATACCTTCCATTTCCAGCAAATCTTGCGCAGGTTCCACTTCTAAGGCCTGCTCTTCTGCTATGGCTTGCGTCAATAAAGCCGCTTTCGCGCGCTCGCGTAAAGCATTCACTGTTGCTTGGTCAAAGCCTTCGATTTCTAGCAATTCTTGCACGGGAACATAAGCTATTTCTTCCAAGGAAGAAAACCCTTCATTTGCCAAGATTTCTGCCACGGCCGCATCCACGCCTAGTTTTTCTTCAAATAACTTTAACACTTTTTCCCCTTCAGCAGCAGATTTCGCTTGGGCTTCTTCCTCTGTCATCACGTTTAAAGTCCAACCGGTTAATTCACTTGCCAGTTTGACATTTTGTCCGTGTCGCCCGATGGCTTGGGATAATTGGTCAGACTTGACGGCGATATCCATAGTATGGGTGTCTTCGTCTACCACAATCGAAGCCACTTCAGCGGGTGACATGGCATTGATAACAAGCTGTGCCGGATTATCATCCCATAATACGATATCGATACGTTCACCCCCGAGTTCGCCAGAAACAGCTTGTACGCGCGCACCTCGCATACCGACGCAAGCGCCGATCGGATCGATACGGCCATCATTGGTTTTGACAGCAATTTTGGCACGGGAACCTGGATCACGTGCGGCTGCTTTAATTTCAATTAGCTCTTCACCGATTTCAGGGACTTCAATCTTAAACAATTCCACTAACATGTTAGGGTGCGTACGGCTAACCAAAATTTGGGGAGTTTTGGTGCCTTCCGTGTGAATGTCGTAGAGATAAGCACGAACACGGTCACCCGTACGAAAAGCTTCATGCGGCATCATTTCAGTGCGGGATAAAATAGCTTCGGCATTATTACCTAAATCAAGTGCCACAAAATCACGTGTCACCTTCTTAACAGTCCCATGGATTAACTGGCCGAGTTTTTCTTTATAGGCATTGACCATTTGCGCCCGCTCAGCTTCCAGAACTTTCTGGATAATGACTTGCTTAGCTTTTTGCGCAGCAATACGGCCAAACTCAATAGATTCCATCGGTTCTAAAACAAACTCCCCTATTTTTGCATGGGGATTATGTTTTTTGGCTTGGCTTAAGGTCATTTTAGTAAGACCGCCATCACCTTCTTCCTCATCTTTTGCATCATCAATGATCAACCAACGGCGGAAAGTAGCATAGTCGCCTGTCTTACGATTGATTTCTACTTTGACATCAATCTCTTGCTCCGCCTTTTTCTTCGTTGCCGTTTCCAAAGCAGCTTCAATCGCCTGGAAGATAACTTCTCTATCCACGCCTTTTTCGTTGGATACAGCTTCAACTACTAATAAGATCTCTTTATTCATAGCGCGACCTCACTTAGAAACGGATATCCTCAATTAAATTTGCCTTCTCTATCGCCGAGAAAGGCAAACTCACCTCTTGGGTCGAATCATCCATCAATAGACAGATATTGTCCCCTTCTACTCGCGTCAGCGTACCCTTATATTGCCGGCGCTCATTAATGAGCGAACGCAATCGGATCTTAACCCGGCGGCCGATAAACTTGCGGTAGTGTTCAAGCTCAAATAATGGCCTATTCACGCCTGGTGAAGACACTTCTAAGACATAGTTGCCTCGGACAGGATCTTCCACGTCCATCATAGCACTAACTTGAAGGCTCACTCGGGAGCAATCGTCCAATGTCACCCCGGTGGGGCTATCAATATAAATGCGAAAGATGGTTGTTCCGCCTTGTGGAAACAACTCGCCCCCCACTAGTTCGTAACCCATTGATTGAATAAGAGTTACTAACTTTTCATGTAATGCCGGATCAATCTTTCTCATCTTATACTAAACCACGCCAACCCTTTAAAACAAAAAACCCCATAAGGGGTTTTGTCTTCTTCTGCTTCTTTAATTTGGTAGCGGGGGCAGGATTTGAACCTACGACCTTCGGGTTATGAGCCCGACGAGCTACCAGACTGCTCCACCCCGCAGTAACGGACGCTATTCTAGTCGAGTTTTGGATAACGGGCAAGCGAAACGCGTCAAATTATCATTATGTTACTAAAAAACTATTAAGCTGATAGAAAAAATGTATTTTAGGTTCTGCTGTATCGGAGCTATGCTAGTTTTTAGTATAACAATTATTTTTAAATTGTGGAGAAATTAGCCATGACTAACACTGTTATTAATGGATTATCACACTTGCTCGCTGATACGTATGTTTTATATATCAAGACCCAAAATTTCCATTGGAACATCCGCGGGCCGCATTTCTATTCTTATCATAAGATGCTGGAAGAGCAATATGAAGCGTTGGCAGAGGCAGTAGATGTGTTAGCTGAACGAATTCGGGCCTTACAGGCATTGGCACCGGCTTCGATGGAGCAATTTTTAAAATTAGCTTCGCTAAAAGAATCAGGAAATGATTTGAATGCGGAAGCCATGCTCATAACGCTTTTAGCTGATCATGAGGCTATTGCCAGAAACATTGAAGTATTGTTTCCAGTGATTGAGAAAAGCGGGGATGAGGTCACACTCGATTTGCTGATTCAGCGTAAGACTGAACATGATAAGACGGCGTGGATGTTGCGGAGTATCTGTAAAGATAGATAATTACTTGGCCACACCTAGTTTAATGGGGGTTTTCTAAACTCAATACGCCAGAATTATAATCATACGCAAACAATTCTGCATACCGCCCCCATTCAATCACGGTACGCAAAACACGTTCAGCTTCACTTTCAGATAAATAATCTTCTAGCAGTGAAAGAAAATTTTCTTCCAACGCTCGATGGCGAGGGTGACGGACGAGTTGGTCATAAATATATCGGGCTAACGGGACATATTTTTTCAGATGAATAGAGAAGATTTTTTTACGCTCCAAAATATCTGCCTCGGCAAACGCCTTTCCTTCATCTGTAATCGTGATATCACCTTTCGATACTTTGGCAAAACGTAAAATTTCTAATAATTCTGTCAGCGGAAATAAATCGTCAATATCCATCATTAATGTTTCTGCAACATCTGGCAAATCCATTTTACCTTGATGCTCTGGCGAATTGAGAATTTCTAATAACCCCGTAACTTCTGCCACACTAGCTTCTGGTAAGCGATAACCCAGATCAATCACACTTTGCTGTAATTTCTCTTCTTGGGGTAACGTTGTCATTAAAGTGTAGACACGATCGACTTGATTGCGAAAACGTGGATCTAAATCACTGCGCGGCATAGGCAGTGTGATTTTTAAATCAGAACGAATGGAACCAGGATTGCTGCTGAAAATAATCACACGATCCGCAATGGCAATCGCTTCTTCAATACTATGCGTGACAAATAAGATAGCATTCAAGCCGGTTTTTTTACTTTGCCATAAATCCATGAGGTCACTTTTTAAATTATCTGCCGTTAAGACATCTAACGCTGAGAAAGGTTCATCCATTAATAAAATATCAGGATTAACGACAAGTGCGCGCGCAAAACCCACACGTTGCCGCATACCGCCAGATAATTCTTTGGGCAAAGCGGATTCGAAACCATCGAGACCAATCATATCGATGGCTTTGAGAGCACGTTCGCGTCGTTCATCGCGATCGACACCTTGTGCTTCTAAACCCAATTCCACATTTTGTAAGACAGTGAGCCAGGGTAATAAAGCAAATGTTTGGAAGACCATGGAAATACCGCGCATCGGTTGCAAGACGGGTTTACCACGATAATAAATGGTGCCGCCGCTCGGTGGAATTAAGCCAGCAATGATACGTAACAAGGTTGATTTGCCTGAGCCAGATTTGCCTAATACTGCAACAATTTCACCTTCGTACATTCTGAAATTAACATCATCTAATACTAACAATTCTTGGCGATCACCTTTTTTAAATGATTTTTGGACATTCACCACTTCAATAATCGGCTCAGACATCGGCTACTCCAACAAAAAACGATTTTCAGCATACACATAAAGTGGTCGCCAAATTAAACGATTAAATATTAACACTAATACACACATGACGCCGATCCCTAATGCAATATGGGAAAAATCACCGGCTGTAGTGTATTCTGTAATGTACGCACCTAAGCCTGTTGCAACGACAGTTTGATTTCCCCAGCTCGCTATTTCAGCAGCAATACTCGCATTCCATGCACCCCCAGCAGCAGTAATCGCACCGGTAATGTAATACGGAAAAATGCCCGGTAACAATAGACGACTCCAGCGCAGCCACCCCACGACACCTAAATTATCGACGACTTGCAGCAAATCTTTAGGCAGCGTCGAAGCACCTGCAATCACGTTAAATAAGATATACCACTGGGCACCTAATATCATGAGCGGTGTTAACCAGATATTGGGACTTAAATGATAGTAAACAATCGGTATCACAATGAAGGGGTAAAAAAGATTGGCTGGGAAAGCAGCTAAAATTTGTGCAATAGGTTGGATGATTTGAGCTACTTTGGGACGTAACCCAATCCAGATACCAAGGGGTACCCATAGCGCTGAACAAAGTAGAATCAACACAAATACTCTGCAAGCAGTAATCAGGCCTAACAAGAAAACATGGGCAACTTCTCCGAAAGAAAGATTTTGAACCATGTAGTTACCTAAAAAAAGTAACGCGATAGCAACTAAGAGAAATAAAACGGCATTCCACACAAAAGGTATCCAGCGGTTTTCAGAGATAACAGGAGCCTGTTTCAAGCTGCGCATTTGAGGTGCGCGTAATAGTCTAATATTTACAAAAGCATCAAAACATTGCGCCAGCCTGCGGCCAACATCCCGCATCAAACGCGTACGACGGAAGAGATTAATGACCCAGGATTCAGCTATTTTCTCTGCACCGCCTTCTCGTTCGGATTTAAATTTTTCTGCCCATGCAACGAGGGGACGAAATAAGAGTTGGTCGTAAATTACTATTACAATGAACATGGTTAAAATAGCATAACCAATGGCTTTAACATTTGCCGCAGCGATAGCAACGGCAATGTAAGAACCAATGCCAGGTAATAAGATTTTTTGATTCGATACGGTAATGGCTTCAGAAACGACAACAAAAAACCAGCCAGCTGACATGGAAACCATCGCGTTCCATAAAAGTCCCGGCATGGAATAGGGTACATCAATGCGCCAAAAACGCTGCCAGGCAGATAAATGAAACATGCGACCGGCTTCATTCACTTCACTTGGAACAGAACGTACGGTTTGATAGAAACCTAATGCCATGTTCCATGCCTGGGAAGTAAAGATAGCAAAAATGGCCGCGCATTCTGGGCCGAGTAAACTACCAGGGAATAAACCGATAAAAACAGCAACGGTCACCGATAAAAAGCCGAGGATAGGAACCGACTGTAAGACATCAATAATCGGAATGATGAGGCGGCCTGCACGCCGGCTTTTGGCTGCCCAGGTGCCGAAAATAAAAGTAAAAAGGAGGGAAAAAAATAAGGCGATTAGCATGCGCACCACAGTACGAGCAGCATATAAAGGCAAGAGTTTGGGGTTTAAAGAAAGAGGGATCACTTCGCCAAGCTGATAAGGTGTCGCCATTTGCTTTGCATTCCACGCGAATAAGCTGATGACAGCTAGCACTAAGACCAATGCCAAGATATCCCAATAATTGGGATAAAGCCTAGAGCGATAGGCTGTCATGAAAGTGGTGCGAAAAAAACTCATGCTAATTATCCACTCCTAACAAACGACCGCCATCAATATTTAACACTTGCCCAGTGACATAGCCCGCATCACGTACAAAAAATAACACAGCTTGTGCAATATCCTTTGGACTGCCGGCGCGTAATAAGGTCGTGCTATTAATAATTTTTTGCTTTTCTGCTTCTGATAAAGCATTTGCGCCTTCCGGCCACATGACTGCACCCGGCGAAACGGCGTTCACTCGGATCTCAGGGCCGAGTTCCTTCGCTAATATTTTTGTCATAGCCACTAAGCCACTTTTAGAAAGGCAGTAGACTGCATAATTGTGTAAGGGCCGTTGCGCATTAATATCAGCGATATTGATAATCGTGCCTTGATTGGCTGCTAAGGCAGGTGCTGCTGCTTGTGAGAGGAAAAAGGGTGCTTTCAAATTACTATTCATCAAATCATCCCAAGCATAGCTTGTCACTTCCCCTAAATTGGTGCGATAAAACCGGGAAGCATTATTAACCAGCACATCTAAACGCTGCCAAACGCTGACTGATTTGCGCACTAATTCTTCGGCGCTTTCTGGCTCGAGTAAGTCAGCATGGATAGCAATCGCAGAATGAGGACGTTTTTGATTCAGCCGTTCACACAATGTATTGGCTGCATCTTCAGAGGCATTATAATGCAGGACGACATTCAGACCTGCTTCATGCAGAATAGAAGCAATTTCAGCTCCAACCCGCCTCGCAGCACCCGTCACCAGCGCCACTTTTGAAGCCAATGGGTTCTTTGACATAACCTTTTCCTTTTTATTTGTATTGTGCTGGCATATTATTATAGCCACTTATGAAAACATGTTCTAATCCATTAATACATGCCATACAACAAAAAATAATTGAGCAAGAGGGTTCCATTTCCTTCGATCAATTTATGGCATGCGCACTCTATCATCCTGAGTTTGGTTATTACAACTCGTCGCATTTTGATATCGGCCAAAAAGGTGACTTCATCACCGCCCCCGAAATTTCGCCTTTATTTGCTCAATGTTTTGCTCGGCAAGGTTTGCAACTGTTTGAAATGTTGCCTAATTGCCAAATTCTTGAATTGGGCGCTGGAACAGGCCGATTTGCGAAGAATTTGTTGGAAGAATTTTCGCGACTGGGTCAGCAGCCTCCGGCTTATTTTATCTATGAACCTAATTTAGGAGCGCGGAAGAAGCAGCAAGCGTTATTGTCAGCTACTGCTGTGCAATGGTTAGATCACTTGCCCCCTCATTTCACGGGTATTGTTATTGCGAATGAAGTGTTAGATGCGTTACCTGTGCATTGTTTTTATATTGATACGGATGATGTAAAAGAACGTGGTGTTAGCTGGGAAAATGATCATTTTGCCTGGAAATTAATACCACCCACGTCCGATACACTAAAAAAAGAAATTATAAAATTACGCGATTTATATGAGTTGGACGCGGGTTATGCGTCAGAAATTAACTTAAACTTATCTTCATTTATTCAATCAGTTGCAACTTCTCTTCAAACGGGCGTGATCTTTTTTATTGATTATGGCTATGGGCAACGCGAGTATTATCACCCTGAACGTAGCCAAGGCACCTTAACTTGCTTTCATCAACACCGTCATCATGCTGACCCCTTTGTCGCTATCGGCCTACAAGATATGACTGCCCATGTCGATTTCACCCGCGTAGCTGAGAGCGCTGTGGAGGCGGGCTGCGATGTCCTCGGCTATACCACCCAAGCTGCTTTTCTCTTAGCCTGTGGCCTGTTGGAATTAGCCGCAGAAGCTGAAAAAGGCTTATCGGCTACAGAAGAATTCCAACTTCATCAAGCCATTAAGCTATTAACCCTGCCGACTGAAATGGGGGAGCGTATTAAAGTCATGGCGCTAGGTAAAAAAGTCGATCTGCCTTTACTGGGGTTCAACTTACAGGATAGAAGACGGGATTTATAAAGTTAGGTATAATCCCTGACCTATTAAAAGAGAGGTGAGGTAAGTGGTGCGGTTTGCTAGTTTAGATATCCATAAAGAAGAGTTCTCTTTCTCTGCTGGGCATTTCACTATTTTTTCAGCGACAGAGCGAGAACAATTACACGGACATAATTATTATGTCAGCGTTTCATTTGAGATTAAAATCGAGCATAACGGTTTAGCATTTGATTATCGTCATTATAAGAAAAAAATGTTGAGGCTTTGCGATCAATTAGATCGCCATTTTCTCTTACCTAATCAATCACCTTATTTGCGATTGGAAGAGAGTGGCGATTATTTGATAGCGCATTTTAATCATCAGAAAATACCGTTTCTCAAAGAAGATATAATTATTCTGCCGCTAACAAATATTACGATTGAAGAATTGTCGCATTGGTTTTTGCAGCAATTATTGGAGGACGCTTCTGGCTTATCGCAGCATGCTATTCATGGTATCACCGTGAAAGTTTATAACGGGCCGGGACAATCGGCAGGAGCAAGTTGGAAGGAAGAGGAAAAAGAATGAAAACCCTACTTTTGCTAGGAAGCATCATCATGGTCGCTTGCTTATCTGCTTGCTCTTCTATCAATTCACTACAACCTTTCGATCAAAAACAAGCTACCATTTTATTGCAGCAGCAAGGTTATAAGCCAGCACCACAGAAATAATCACTCTTTACTAAGCGACATTAATTCTCGATTAATAGAAAAACTCAAGATTGTTCGAACGACGACAATAATCGCTAGCAATCCTACTGCATAATAATCGGGGGTCGTCGTGGTACCCACTAAATCGGCTGCCACAATAAATTCCAGTCCTAAAATTAAAACACGACCTAAGGTTAAACGAATGGCGTTGATTCTTTCCCCTTGTGAGAGTAATTGACCAGAAAAGAAATAGTATAGGTACTGACTTAACGATAAGATCACACCGGAAAGAATAATGAGAATACCGATCGCTGAGATACCTCGTTGAATAAACACCAAAATGGTATGAAATACCTGCCAATCCATGGGTTCTTTTCCTATAACCAATCACCTTGGTCTTATGATAGCGCATTTTAAAAGATACTGGGGATTTATGTGGGATTTGATATAGTAAAGAGGAACTGTTATTTCAAATGGGAGGTATCAATGTGCTGCTTAAGCAACGAATGTTTTAAAAAACTGACGGTTGTTTTCTGGACTTTATGGTGGTTAATCGCCTTATGGACCGATGTAACAGGCGGTCTTGCTCACTTAGGTCAATTACAAGCCACGTGGGCACCTGACACCAACTATCCTAATCTTGTCAGCTCGCTGCAAATTTACGCCATTCCTGCTTGGTTGCCGCCGCTCTTTTTTATCGGCATTATCCTTTGGTTAGCGCTCTCTTCCTTGACCTTCTTATGGGCGACTATTTCGCTAGGCCGCGATAAGACGGTTTGGTTGGCACGCGCTAGAACGGCTTATATCATTTCATTGTTATTGTGGATGGTGTTCTTTTTAGCGGATCAGATGATCTTCAAGTTTGACCTGGAAGAAAATCATATGGTTCAGGCAGGATTTGAATTCTTGTGTTTCTTATCGTTGTATTTATTACCCTAAGCCCAAAGAAGGGAGGCTAATGAGAATGATAACCTCCCTTTTTTATATCATTTAATTAGCTTTATTTTGGTTCTGAAACAACAGTTTTTTCGAGTAATTTTTTCAATTCCTCTGCCATTAATGGTTTACTAAAATAAAATCCTTGCACATCCTCACATTTATATTTTCTCAAAAAGTTCAGTTGATCTAGAGTTTCCACTCCTTCAGCTAATACTTCTAAATTTAAATTCTTGGCCATGGCAATCACAGCGCGAATAATGACTTCATCATCTTTTGCTGACTGAATATGGTGAATAAAAGAAGCATCAATTTTTAATCTATCTAATGGTATTTTATGCAAATAGCTTAAGCTAGAATAACCTGTCCCGAAATCATCAATTGCGATGCTAACATTGAGTTTTTTTAATTCAACCACCATCTTAATAATTTCTGGACTACTCAGTAATACATTTTCAGTAAGTTCTAATTCCAAATACTGGGGCTCTAATTTGGTTTCTTCTAAAATACGCCGCACTGTTTCGGTTAGATTTTGCAGCTTAAATTGTTGCGCTGTTACATTCACAGCCACACGGATGGGCTCTAAACCTAGTTCTTGCCACGCTTTATTTTGCGCACATGCTGTTCGTAACACCCACTCGCTGATAGGAATAATCAATCCAGTTTCTTCTGCTAGTGGTATGAAATCCATTGGCAATAAGACCCCTTTTTTTGGATGCTGCCAACGTAGCAGCGCTTCGACAGCAATTAATTTTTCACTATTTAAATCAAATTGAGGTTGATAACAAAGAAAAAACTCGCCTTTAATAAGCGCTTGACGTAATTCCGTTTCTTGCTCTAATTCTGCGAGGCTTTGAACACTCATTTCGGGCACATAAAACTGAAAATTATTACCCTTTTTCCCCTTAGCATGATACATCGCCGCGTCAGCATTTCTCAGCAAAATATCGACCGTTGTCCCATCTTTTGGATAAATGCTAATCCCGACACTGGCAGTTAGTACTACTTTTCTCTCACCAATATCGAAAGGACGTTGGAAGAGACTAAATAATTTATTCACTTTATTAGCAAGCTTTTTTTCATTAATTATATCTGTAAAGATAATGACAAATTCATCTCCACCCAAACGAGATAAAGTATCCTCCGGCCCGATCGCGCTTTTTAAGCGAGTAGCCGCTGCTTGCAGTAGCTCATCCCCTGCAATATGGCTTAAACTGTCATTAATTAATTTAAATCGATCAAAATCAAGAAATAAGACAGCAAATTTAGAATTATTCTCTGCTGATTTTTTTATTGTTAATTGCATTTGTTCCATTAATTTAACACGATTAACCAACCCGGTGAGTGCATCATGCGTTGCTTGATAAATTAATTTCTCTTCTAATTTAAAACGCTCTGTAATATCACGAAAATCCAATATCCTGCCTATTATTTTATTATTTAAAGTATGCGGCTGTGAATAACATTCAAATACTTTTCCGTTTTTAAATTTAAGCACATCAATGCTAGTTTCGTCTGCTTTAACATGGAATATTTGCAATTTATCAAAATAATTCTCATGATCTTCTAATTGAGTTTTTATGTATTTTAATATTTCTTCTTCACTTTTAGTTTTAATAATGGACTCTGGAATACGCAGAATATGGACAAATTTTTGATTATAGTCGATGACTTTTCCGTCATTATTTACCACCAAAATACCATCATTTGATGATTCAAAAGTTGATTTAACTAAAGAAAGTGATTGTTGCAACTCCAGAGTACGATCTGCAACTTGTTTAGTTAACATAGAAGTATGCTGATGAGAGTCTTTTGCTAACTGCCATTTAGTTGTTAGCGCACACGCTAATTGACGTACCGCGATATTATCAAATGGTTTTTTCAGAATAAGTAAGTTATCAGTTTTTCCTAATTTCGCTACTGTTTCTTCCCATGAATAGTCAGAATAGGCAGTACAGATAACAATTTGAATATCTTTATCTAATTCCCAGATACGCTTAATCGTTTCTATTCCATCCAATCCTGGGGGCATGCGAATATCTACAAAAGCAAGCGAATAAGGTCTACCTTGTTGCAGTGCTTCCTGAATATACTTTATGCCTTCTATCCCTTGAAAAGCGACATCGATTTCAAAATTAGGCAACTGGATTTTTTGCTGATGACCAAATAACTCGAGGGATAATGTTTCGAGTTCACTAGAATGATGATTAGCTTTTAAAATTCGCAAGAAATCTTCATGGATAGTAGGATTATCATCAATAATGAGAATACGGAAATTAGCACTATCCATTATGGCCCCTTCAATTTGACCTGCTATTTACTCCATTATAACGTAGGAAATAGCGGATAGATTGGATAATGATTGTATCTATTTGATGAAAATGATAAAAAATAATCCAATTAAATTCATAAATCAATTAAATCCTAATGATACGTAAGCATCTATGATTTTGTATGATTTTGCTATTAACAAGCTATTGTTGCCGTCATACTAAAAATCACTTATCGTTGTCGTTCGATTTAAAATATTAGAAAGGATGCACTTATGCACTGCAAAAATTTTATTTATACTCTTTTCTCTATTGGCTTAATAACACTTACCACCCCACTTTATGCAAAATCAGAAAACGCTAGTTCTACTTTTCTTGCATCGGGATATCAAACAAAAGAAAATACTTCGCCTCATCCAATTTTATTTAGCAGTTCAGACGCTGGTAAATCCTGGCAGAAAATTGAGATTGCCAATGTGGATAGTAATTATGTTGGTCGAGTAGAAGATATTAGTTGTAGAGAAACCTTATGTACCGCTCTTGGTTATACAGATGATAATCAATCTGAATTGTTACTCACAGGAAGTGAAAACGGGCAAAAATGGTTAAATCAAACTTCTGAGGCAATTCCATATCGGAAT
Source organism: Gammaproteobacteria bacterium (assembly GCA_021324335.1). Classification (GTDB taxonomy): domain Bacteria; phylum Pseudomonadota; class Gammaproteobacteria; order DSM-16500; family DSM-16500; genus Aquicella. The sequence goes on along the minus strand of JAJPJH010000076.1, from coordinate 4,003 downwards.
ATTCATTTTACCTCTACCAATTGTAAAGATGATTTTTGTGTCGTCGGAGGTTATACAACTGATGCTAATTATATAAATAAACCATTAATTTTATTAGGCCATACAGATATTAACAATCCTCAATTACAAACATGGGAGAATATAAAATTAGCTTATAATGCTGATGAAAATATACTTGTTGATCAAGTGAAATGCATGGATAACGATACATGTATCGCACGTGGTGAAAATAGATCGACCTCAGCTAATCTTAATATTGTAGTTTTAACCAGTCATGATAAAGGAACATCATGGACCTATTCAAAAAACATTTCAAGTTTGCCTTCCTCAAAAATTTTTCTTCAAGACATCGACTGTTCCAGTAATATGTGCATCTTGCCAGGATGGTGGGGTGATACAACTTCTAAAGGATGGCCCTTACTATTAACTAGTTATGATAAAGGCGAATCCTGGTCAGCCGTTGCAGATATACAAGATCCTGCTCTTTTTAATTCCGCCTATTTATATAAAGCAAGTTGTACAGATAATGTTTGTATGACAGTCGGCCTGATAAATAATGCTGATGGTAGTAGGGAACCTCTTATCTTTAGAAGCGCCGATGCTGGGAAGTCCTGGACGCAAATAAAAAATTTTCCAACAAAATTAAAAAATGGTTATTTGTTTAATATTAAATGCCAGGGTGAAACTTGCGTTGCAACGGGTGAGTGGAAAATGGGAAATCACGCTCTTTTAATTCTCGTCAGTCATGATGCTGGACAGTCATGGATGATGCCGGAAAATTTATCTTTACCAAAAAATGTAAAGCACATTTTTCAAACTGACATCGATTATGCGAATAATACATGGGTTATCACTGAAGAAGTGAGAGTTATTCAATCAGATGGCAGTACCCCTCCCAAAGCGTTGTGGCTGGTAAGTGAGGATGATGGCAAAACGTGGTCGTATACGCAACAAGGAGGTGGGGTGACGAATATTGCCCATATTTAACATTCTCATCGGCTATTAAAAAGCCCCAATTTTATTGCAAGTTGGGGCTTAAGTTGAGCAAGCTGATTGAGATAAAATGGAGTCCTATCACATATTAGGCTCTCCATACATGATTACAGGTATTAATCACCTAACATTATCCGTCCATGATCTAGATGAATCGATTGATTTTTATTACAATCTACTAGGATGCAAAATGCATGCCAGATGGGATAGAGGCGCTTATCTTTAAGCAGGGAATTTATGGGTATGTCTAACATTGGATGCGAAAACAAGAACATCACCTCTTCCCGAATATACCCACATTGCTTTTAACGTGAGTAGCGAAAATTTTCATGCTCTTTCTACTAAAATTAAAAACTCAGGTGCAATCATGTGGAAAGATAATACGAGTGAAGGTGATTCACTTTACTTTTTAGATCCAAATGGGCACAAACTGGAAATTCATGCTAATAGTCTGCAGGATCGTCTCGCAGCTTGCAGAAAAGCGCCTTATTCGGGGATGGTGTTTTTTGATGAGAAGGCACTTAATGGAAAGGGTGGATGAGTGTAACGCATGGGAAGAGTTGTCAAAGAGGGGGATTAAAATTCTAATTCAACGCTAACTTGATGAAAATACTTAAAACCCATAGGAATGCTACGGGTTTCATGTAGTTTTATCAAGTGCAGCCATTTAAACTATATATTTTATTCCGTTTTTTGACTTGAAACCAATAAATGGAATAAAATATATAGTATGAAAAAAGAATTAGGCGGGTTACGAGATAAAGGGCGACAACTATTAGGCAAGTTATTACAAGCCTCGCAAGAGAGTATCACTGTTGCCGAAGCATCTCACATTTTAAATATCAGTCGTTACCATGCAGCAGGATTGCTTGCCATGTGGGCTAAGAACGGCTGGCTCTACCGCGTACGTCGAGGTCTTTACATTCCTATACCGCTACAATCGAGCTCTACCGAAGTCACCCCCACAGAACCGTGGCTTATTGCCCATAAACTCTTTCCTCCATGCTACATTGGCGGATGGACAGCAGCGCATCACTGGGGATTAACAGAACAGATATTCCATTCAATTTTTGTCATGACAACAAAAAAAGTGCATCAACGCGAGCAAAATTTAAACGGTGTCATTTTCAAAGTTAAAACGATTTTGCCAAAAAAAATTTTTGGCACCCAACCTATTTGGAGCGGAAAAGTTAAAATTGCTATTTCTGATCCAACTAAAACCGTTATTGATGGCCTGAATGATCCTACCGTGGTTGGTGGCATTCGAATGCTAGCTGACATTCTATCAGTCTATGTAAGCTCTAAAGAATTCAACCAAGAAAAACTATTTAAATATGCAAAAGCAATGAATAATAGCGCTGTTTATAAACGATTAGGATTCCTGATTGAACAAGTAAAATCAAATGCTACAACTAGCATCGCAGCGGAATGCAAGAAAAATTTGAAATCTGGTTACTCACAACTTGAGCCAGCCATCAAAGGGGATCATTTAGAAACACGATGGAATTTGTGGGTACTAAAATCATTTAAAGTTAAGGACCAAGAGTGATATTAAAAGAAGAAATTCAAAAAATCGCTGGCGAAAAAAAACTAGGAATAGACATAGTTGAAAAGGATTATATTCTTAGCTGGGTACTAGCAGGGATTCATCATCATGATGCGACCAAAAACTCATGGATATTTAAAGGTGGAACTTGTCTAAAAAAATGCTATTTTGAAACCTATCGATTTTCAGAAGACCTCGACTTCACTTATCGAGGTGAACCACACGAATCCACTGAGGAATTTTATAAAAATCTCTTTATTGAAATAGCGCAATGGATATATGACAAGTCAGGCATTGAGCTACCAGAGCAAGGGGTTGAATTTGAAATTTTTAAAAACCCGAGAAACACAACCTCCGTGCACGGTAAATTAACATATCGCGGGCCAATCCAACGGAACGTAAATGTAATCAGACTACCGAGAATTAAGATAGACTTGACACTTGATGAACCACTTATTCTTGAACCACAAATTAAAGAGGTATATCACCCTTACTCTGACATGTTGGAAGAAGGAAAAAGAATTCTTGCCTATTCATATGAAGAATTGTTTGCTGAAAAATTACGTGCGCTTGTACAACGACTCAGGCCAAGAGATTTATACGATGTAGTCCATCTGTATCAGCAAAAAGATTCGAATACAAATGTAATTTTGATGAGAAAAACACTTCAAAAGAAATGCGATAATCGATCAGTTCCATTTCCGAAAATGGAATTAATTGAAACACATGATAATCGCAAGCTACTTGAATCAGAATGGTCAACCCAGTTACGGCATCAAATGCCAAAGCTTCCGCCATTTGAATCATTCCTACACAAATTAGAAGCGATTTTAAGCTGGATCTCCAATGAACCTCCAATTGAAGAAAATCACAAATCCTGATTACAAAAACAATCTACATAATGGAAGGATGGAGAAGTAAAACCAACCCAGGAATACATTAGACAGGGGATATATATCGCTCCCTACGAGATTCGAACTCGTGTTACCGCCGTGAGAGGGCGATGTCCTAACCACTAGACGAAGGGAGCATAAGCTGTTTATGTTTCCAAACTAGTCCGAACCGGCCTTTCTTCAACACTTTCTTCACCCGGATACAACTGATCCCAACCCCATTCTGACCAAGAGCCGTCATACAACGAATGTTGCGGGTGATTTAAAAGATCTAGCACAAAATTCAAAATCGCAGACGTAATCCCTGAACCACAGGTGGTCACTATTGGATATTGCCAATCAATCCCCAAGCCAATAAGCTGCCTGCGGATTTTTTCTATCGGCTTAAATTTACCATCCCCTTCAAACATCGTCATATACGGAAAAGCAAAACTTCCCGGTATATGTCCTCGTCGCAGATGCGGCCTATGTTCAGGACCACCTGCATACCGAACAGGATGCCGCAAATCCAGGACTTGCTCAGAAGGATGATGCAAATTTGTTTTCATCTGTATCAGCGTGCGAATGTATT
>JAJPJH010000053.1 GCA_021324335.1 Gammaproteobacteria bacterium | reverse complement strand
GCTAAGCAGACACAAAATTGTCGGTAACAATTCAATCGTTTTTTATGATGATTTTTTGATTGATAATAAAAACTATAAGCGTACGATTACTATCACGGTTTTGGCAAGTCACTGTCTTTATATCCGTTTCTTTAAAATAGACTTAGCAGGCTTCCCTTCTTTCAAAGCGTGTTTCCCTTTTTGTGCAAGCTCGTCGTGTTCTTTTTTGAAAAAAGGGTAACGCCATTCTTTATTATGAGGACCATGTTTTTCTGTCGCTGCCATTCTTACTTCTTTTTTCACATCCTCTTTTTTATCCCCTTCTTGAGCAGGCTCTTCGAAATTAACATGCTTATTATGCCGTTCTTTTATATATTCCTTTGGCTTAGAGTATTCCTCTTCCCATTTTTCATTAATCTCAGCAATATACGTCCGGCTTTTATCTAAATAAGCTTGATGCTCAACATCACCTACTGTACCACCTTTCTTCAAGGTTTTTATAATAGATGCTGCTGCACTCTTATCATACCCCTCTGGTGTTTTGACTAATGCATTGGCATTTTTTTGAGTTGCTTTCTCTGTCTCTGAAGCAACCAAATCGGACCATTGTTCTTCTTGCTTTTCTGAATTATTTTTTGAATATCATCTGCATCTAACCCTTCTGTACGGCTTAAAAAATCAATAAGAACTTCTTTTGCCTCAGAAAGCCGCTGACTATTAGGATGATTTTTATCAGTATACTGCTCCTCCGACTCAAGATAAAAATCAATCAAATCCTCTAGCTCTTCTTTGTAATCATCCTCATTCATGAATCAATCTCCTGTAGAAATTAATTCACCTTCACCACCGCCGTATCCGAGGTATCCTTCATCAAAAACTTAATCTTCCCTTTCTCTATCGTCACTTTCACCGATCCACCATTGCTCAAACCACCAAAAAGCAATTCCTCTGCCAACGGCTTCTTAAGCTGCTCTTGAATCAATCTCGACATGGGTCTTGCACCCATTTTCTTATCGTACCCATTTTTCGCTAACCAAGCCCTAGCTTCTTCATCCACTTCTAATACCACCTTCCGTGTCGCCAGTTGTGCTTCCAATTCCGCCACAAACTTATTAACCACAGAAAGTATTGTCTTCGGATCTAAAGCCTTGAATTGAATAATTGCATCCAAACGATTGCGAAACTCTGGTGAGAAAATACGGTTGACAGCCGACATTACATCGCTTGCATTATCTTGTGAAGTAAATCCAATGTTAGCTTTGTCTAATACATCTGCCCCCACATTGGAAGTCAAAATCAAAATGGTATGACGAAAGTCCGTTTTACGACCATTCATATCCGTTAACGTACCATGATCCATAATTTGCAGAAGTAAGTTATAAACATCGGGATGCGCTTTTTCGATTTCATCTAACAACACAATGGCATGCGGTGTTTTATTAACTGCTTCAGTTAATAATCCGCCTTCATCATAACCTACATAACCAGGGGGCGCGCCAATTAAACGAGAAATGGAATGACGCTCCATGTATTCCGACATATCAAATCGAATTAACTCGACACCTAATATTTTTGATAATTGCTTACAAACTTCCGTTTTACCTACCCCTGTTGGCCCCACAAATAAGAAGGAACCAATGGGCTTATTGGGATCACGCAGACCTGAGCGCGCCAGCTTAACAGCGGCACCTAATGTTTCAATGGATTCTTCTTGTCCAAAAATGACCATCTTCAAATCACGTACTAAATGCTTTAATACTTCACGATCCGAAGCAGATACATTTCGCTCTGGCACACGAGCAATTTTTGCTACCATTTTTTCAATATCGGGTACTTCAATTATTTTTTTACGGTTTTCTTCTGGTAACAAATATTGATAAGCACCTACTTCATCGACTAAATCAATGGCTTTATCAGGCAAATGACGATCACTAATATAACGCGCAGATAAACGTGCCGCTGCTTCGAGTGCTTCATCGGTATACTTCACATTATGATGCGTCTCTAAACGGCTGCGTAGCCCTTTTAAGACATCAATCGTTTGCTCTACTGTCGGCTCCTTAATATCAATTTTTTGGAACCGTCTATCTAAGGCATGATCTTTTTCAAAAATACTGCGATATTCTTTATAAGTTGTCGAACCAATACACGTCAATTCACCTGATGCAAGTAATGGTTTAATTAAATTAGACACGTCCATTAAACCACCCGAAGCTGCCCCTGCGCCAATGATAGTATGGATTTCATCAATAAATAACACTGCCCCTTTGTGTTCTTTTAATTGATGCAACACACTCTTTAACCGTTTTTCAAAATCACCACGATATTTAGTACCGGCCAACAAACTACCTAAGTCTAAGGAATAAATCACACTATTATGCAAAACAGCGGGTACTTTTTTCTCTACAATTAATCGCGCTAATCCTTCTGCAATCGCCGTCTTACCCACACCTGCTTCACCCACCAACAATGGATTATTTTTACGACGACGACAGAGAACTTGAATCGTTCTTTCAATTTCTTCTTCTCGCCCAATTAAAGGATCTATCAATCCCATTTTCGCACGCGTATTTAAATTGGTTGTATAAAGTTCTAGCGGGCTAGTGCCCCCTTCTTCACTACCATTCTCTGATTCTTCAGAATATTGTGTAAATGGATGGGGTGGTTGTTCACGTTCTATCGATTTCGATGCTTTCACGGTACCGTGGGCGATATAATTAATCACATCTAAGCGATTAATATTTTCTTGCCGAATGAAATAAACACTTTGACTTTCTTGTTCACTAAAAATCGCTGCTAATACATTCGCACCTGATACTTCTGTTTTACCCGCGGATTGCACTTGAAAAACAGCTCGTTGAATCACGCGCTGAAATCCTAAAGTGGGTTGTGTATCTCTGTCGTGAATATTCAGTGGAATAACGGGTGTAGTACGGTCAATAAATTCAACCAAATTGGTGCGAAGACGGCTGATATTTGCACCACACGCTTTTAATGTTTCTAATGCGGAGGAATTATCGAGCAATGCTAACAGGAGATGTTCTACGGTGACAAACTCATGACGTTTAGCACGAGCCTCTTTAAAGGCCGTATTCAGCGTATACTCTAATTCTTTATCTAACATAAGTAACGCCCTCTCTCCTCTATACATTACTCGTGTTTTTATTTTTACTTATAGTTAACAATTTCCTCCATACTACAAACCAAGGGATGCTCATGCAGTCCCGCATATTCCATCACGGCTGAAATTTTGGTTTCGGCTACATCCTTTGTGTATCGTCCGATGATGGCTTGTCCTTTCATATGAGCCTCCAGCATTACATTGGTTGCCGCTCTTCTATCCAAAAAAAAGAACCTTTCCAAAATAGTGACCACAAATTCCATTGGCGTAAAATCATCATTATGTATCCACACATGGTAAAAACTGGGCTCGCGTAATTCCAACACTGTTTCCAGTTTACCTGTGTATTTATTATTCACCTCATTTTTCATGCTCTTACCCTTTTTATAGACGATAGAAGCCACTTTTTCCTTAAGGAAAAAAAATATTTTTTTATCTGCAAAAAGTGGAAAAAAGGCATCTATAATGGAGAGATGGGCTCCCGCAAAATCTGCCTAAAATATCACCTTAAGAATATGGATGCATAATAATTATACATAGAGGCAGGGGCGTATTTCAAATAAAAAAGCCTGCTTAGAAGCAGGCTTTTTTCGTTTTTAGACAATAACTAATCTACATATGCTTAACTATTTCTTCACCAAATTGCGAGCTGCTGACTTCCTTGGCATCATTCATTAAGCGGGCAAAGTCGTAAGTAACTGTTTTTGCTGCAATTGCACCCTCCATTCCTTTAACAATCAAGTCTGCTGCTTCATTCCAACCCATATGCCGTAACATCATTTCAGCGGAAAGAATGAGAGAACCGGGGTTGACCTTATCCTGGCCGGCATATTTGGGGGCCGTACCGTGGGTAGCTTCAAATAAGGCTACTTTATCGCCAATATTGGCGCCCGGTGCAATCCCGATACCACCGACTTGTGCCGCTAAGGCATCTGAAATGTAATCACCATTCAGATTTAAAGTGGCAATGACACTGTAATCAGCGGGGCGCAGCAGGATTTGCTGGAGGAAAGCATCGGCTATGACGTCTTTAACAATGATGTCTTTGCCGTTTTTTGGGCTCTTAAACACATGCCAGGGACCGCCATCTAATGGTTTTGCATTAAATTGAGTCCGTGCAACTTCATAACCCCAATCACGGAAGGCACCTTCTGTATACTTCATGATGTTACCTTTGTGAACTAAGGTCACGGAATCCCGTTCATGGTCGATCGCATAGTGAATTGCACTTTTCACTAAACGCGATGTCCCTTCCTTAGACACCGGTTTTACACCGATACCGCAATGTTCCGGAAAACGAATCTTCTTTACTTTCATCTCATTTTGTAAAAATTGAATGACTTTTTTTGCTTCCGGGCTATCCGCCTGCCACTCAATTCCTGCATAAATATCTTCTGAATTTTCACGGAAGATCACCATATTCGTATGCCATGGTTCTTTTAAGGGACTAGGCACCCCTTTGAAATAACGCACAGGACGTAAGCATACGTAAAGGTCTAAATCTTGTCGTAAGGCCACATTGAGCGACCGTATTCCTCCACCCACGGGCGTTGTCAGAGGACCTTTAATCGCCACCACAAATTCTCGCATGGCTTCAATCGTTTCCTGCGGCAACCAAACGTCGCTGCCATAAATTTTGGTCGCCTTTTCACCGGCATAAATTTCCATCCAGTGAATCTGGCGTTTGCCACCATAAGCCTGTTTAATAGCCGCATCCACCACCCGTTTCATCACAGGCGTAATATCCACCCCAATACCATCGCCTTCAATGTAAGGGATAATGGGATTATCAGGAACGTTTAAAGTAAGGTCATGATTAACAGTAATTTTTTTGCCATGACTGGGGACGGTAACATGCTGGTACAACATTTGTAATACTCCTTTTTTATTTTCCGTAAACTGGTGGGGCACATGGTAAGTTGATTTGCGACGTATTATCAAGCATGATGCGGTCACCATGATTAATTCATCCTTAAAACATATCGTTGTCGGTCTATCCGGAGGTGTGGATTCCTCTGTATCTGCTTATTTATTGAAAAAAGCCGGTCACCAGGTTGAGGCCGTTTTCATGAAAAACTGGGAAGGTGATGACACCGATACCTATTGCCCAGCCGCTAACGATTTGGCCGATGCCCAAGCAGTGTGTGAGGTCCTCGGGATTGAATTACAACTGGTCAACTTTGCTGACCGTTACTGGGAGCGAGTTTTTAGCTATTTTTTACAAGAATACCGCGCTGGGCGTACACCCAATCCTGACATTTTGTGTAATAAAGAAATTAAATTCCGTGCCTTTCTAGATTATGCCAAACAACGTGGCGCAGACTATATTGCAACCGGCCATTATGTACGTACCAGCCATGATCAGCATGGGGTGCAGCTACTTAAGGGCAGTGATCCGCAAAAAGATCAAAGCTATTTTCTCTATGCCCTTAATCAAGAACAATTATCACAAAGTCTTTTTCCTGTGGGTGATCTCTCTAAGCAGCAAGTGCGCGAAATAGCCGCGATGCTCCGCTTAAAAAATTATGCAAAAAAAGATAGCACGGGTATTTGTTTTATTGGTGAGCGCAAATTCAAAACATTTTTAAGTGAATATTTACCGGCTCAACCAGGAATGATAAAAACCCTGGGGGGCGAGATCATCGGCAAGCACGATGGTTTAATGTTTTATACCATTGGCCAACGACAAGGTTTGCATATTGGTGGCAGGAAAGATAAAGCAGAATTACCCTGGTATGTCGCAGCGAAAGATATAACACAGAATGTATTATACGTCGTTCAAGGTGATCACCACCCTGCTCTCTTTAAACAAGATCTTATTGCTGCGAATGTGCATTGGATTCATCACATACCTGCGTTACCTTTTAAAGCCGCTGCTAAAACACGCTATCGACAGCAAGATCAAGCATGCGTGATAGAGAAAATGGAAGAAGATCATTATCGGGTAACATTTGCAGAACCGCAGCGTGCCATCACACCAGGACAATCGGTAGTATTTTATCAAGATGACATTTGTTTAGGCGGTGGAATTATTGAAAATTAGGAGTCTATTATGGAAACATTTACACTAATGGCAGTTTCGCCGTTAGATGGTCGTTACTATGAAAAAGTTAATTCATTGCGCGCCATTTTTAGTGAATATGGTTTAATTCGATTTCGCGTTATGGTGGAAATTCATTGGTTGCAAATGCTAGCTGAATTTGCTGACCTTCCCGAAATACCACGATTCAGCCCCCATGCCCAACGCGTACTAAACGATATAATCGAAAATTTTTCCGAACAAGATGCGCTGCGTATTAAACACATTGAATCCGGTATCAATCATGACGTAAAAGCAGTGGAATATTTTATTAAAGAACGCATCAGTGGCCAGCCTGAATTAGCAGGCGTGAGTGAATTTATTCATTTTGGTTGCACTTCAGAAGATATTAATAACCTAGCATATAGCATGATGTTACAAACTGCGCGCCAACAATGTATTTTACCTGCATTAGATGATTCACTCTCCTTACTCAAAAAATTAGCCCACAATTATGCAGATGTTCCCATGTTGTCGCGCACACATGGTCAACCGGCTACACCTACAACAGTAGGCAAAGAAATAGCGAATGTGGTGGCAAGATTACAACGTCAAATCGATCAACTCCTCAATATATTACTACTTGGTAAACTCAATGGTGCATCAGGTAACTATAATGCGTTAGTCATTGCTTATCCGCATGTCAATTGGCAATTACTTAGTAAAAATTTTGTCAATAAATTGGGCTTGGCTTGGAATCCTTATACCACGCAAATTGAACCACACGATTCCTTAGCTGAATTTTTTGCTGTCATGATACGGATTAATACGATTCTCCTCGATTTTAATCGCGATACCTGGGGTTATATTGCATTGAATTATTTCAAGCAAAAATCTTTCTCGAACGAAGTTGGTTCTTCTACTATGCCCCATAAAATCAATCCCATCGATTTCGAAAACTCAGAAGGTAATTTAGGCATTGCCAATGCGTTATTTGAGCACATGATGATCAAGCTTCCTATCTCTCGCTGGCAACGGGATTTATCCGATTCAACTGTGTTACGCAATATCGGTGTAGCAATTGGTCATACTATCTTAGCTTATCAATCCGCCTGCAAAGGGATAGAAAAACTAGAACCCAATCGCGATGTAATTGCTGCTGATCTTGATCATCATTGGGAAGTGCTAGCAGAAGCCATTCAAACTGTCATGCGTCGCTATAAACTCGAACAGCCATATGAAAAATTGAAAGCCTTTACTCGCGGTAAGCGTATTGACCAAGCGATGTTGCAGCAATTTATTGAAAGCTTAGCCTTACCGGAAGAAGCAAAACAGCAATTGCGTGAATTAACACCCAGCAGGTATATTGGCTATGCTGACGATTTAGCAAAAAGGATTTAGTCGTGTTTAAGCAATGGTATCAAAAGCTAAGGGAAAAGCTGTTTAAATGGTTGACATATGAACCGCCTGCAACGGAAGTAATGCCTTATGATTTTAACCGGCTTAAACATGAAATTCGCCCTGGTGATGTCTTACTCATTGAAGGCCGCAGCCGCGTCAGTAGCGTCATTCGGGCAATTACCCAGAGCCCGTGGACCCATGCGGCACTTTATATTGGACGTCTGGCTGATTTTGAAGATGAGGAGGTCAGGGAATTTATCCAGCATTATATTGACGTAAAAGAGAATACCCATCTTATTCTCGAAGACTTATTGGATAAAGGGACCGTATTAATGCCTTTAAGTTCTTACCGTCATCATCACATTCGGATCTGCCGACCCATTGGCATTATTCCATCAGATATCTATCAAGTGATTCGCTACGCATTACGTGCAGTAGGCCAACCCTACAATGTACGAGACCTATTGGATCTGGCACGCTTTCTCTTACCGTGGACGATTTTACCGCGCCGATGGGGATCTAATTTATTTCGTACCTCCACGGGTGAACCGGAAAGTAGCATTTGTTCTACATTGATTGCCGAAGCCTTTACTTCTGTACAATTTCCTATTCTCCCTTTCATCAAAATGGATGAAGAAAAAGGCCCTGAAGTTTTTCATCGCAATCCTCACCTTTTTACACCTAAAGATTTTGACTACTCACCTTATTTCAATATTATTAAGTACCCTCTTTTTAGTGCGGAGGAGCCGTTACCCTATTATCGGCGTATCCCATGGACGACGAGTGGATTGATTCATCAGGATGAAGGGATTTTGTCAAAACCCACTCCAAAAAAGAAATTTTTTAAGAAAGATGAGCCCCCGCCCCATACAGACTAATTAAATTTAGGAAATTTCCTATGACACAAAAACCTTTTTTCATACGCTTAACTGTTTTATTCTCAGCCTTCATACCCACCCTCAGTTTAGCTTTCTTTTGTCCCACTAATTTCAGCCAAATTGATTTTGGTGCAACATTAGCACAAGTAGAACAAATTTGTGGTAAGCCAGATAAACAAGAAAGCAGCACTCAGAAAATCGAAGGTCCCCAAGAATGGAACTACTACATTAAACAAACTGTTTCTACTACTGGCGGAATGACTTCTATGCAAGGCACATTGAAAACGCAAGTGACTTTTGATGCAGATGGGAAAGTCCTCAATCTCAGTGTCAATGGCATTGGGGTAGGCTCTACCACGCTTTGCGGTAAAACTATTCAATTAGGGAGTACCAAAGAGGAGGTGAAATCTGCTTGTGGTCAGCCGGCTATTATCAATAAGGCTCAACCGGCCCCTGGGCAACCAGACGAAATGAAAATTGTGAAATATATTTATAATAGCACTCCTCCCGTAACGTTAATATTTGAAGATGGCATTTTGAAAGATAAACAATAAAGATAGCTAAAAATTAAATTTAGGAGAATTAGCATGGATTCACGCACGTATGATTCACTTCTTTATGAAATGGAAAGGAAGAATAAATATTCAAAGAGCATAGAAGATTATCTCACTTACATGGCACAACATTTTCCACAAAATGAAAATAAAGAAGATAATTTTAAACTTTATCGCAAGAGCCAATTATTAATTAACACCAATGAGGGATCATCAGGAATTACCCTTAATACAAGTTATTCCTGTTCGAGTCCTGCTATGATGGAAGAGTTTTGTAAAAATTACGCAGAGTGGCAACCTCAGATTAAATCTAAAAATACAGAGCTCATTATTTGTGAGAAAGATATTCTCCGGGTTTTAAATATTATCATGATCCTTTTTCAACAAATAAAAAAGAATGAAGCTTGGAAACAATTTTTAGAAAAATTCCCTTCCGAAAAAATGGAGCAAGTAAGCAACTGGGCTGCGTGTATGCATACTTATAATCTGGCTAGCAATTGTTATACAGTCAAAAAAATAACGGAGGAAGGAAAATTCAATCTATTTAAAATCCTGCTTATCCAGATTGGAAATTCTCCCCTTCCTCTTGAAAAGCAACAAACAGAATTAACTAACACCATCGCACTTTTGGAAACTCAAAAAAGAAAATCCGCCGACAGTCGACTAGAAGGAAGAACACCTAAATCAGAGCCGGTGGTCCGCAAAAAATCAAATCCTATTCCCAAACTTATTTCATTTTTTGGCTCTCGATCGATGGGCTCAATCCCCCTCACGCTACCATCCAAACGCAGCACCTCTTCCACCCCTTCGCTAACACGAACTAGCCCAAATTAAGCAGGGCTATTGCTGTTTACCTTGTGTGGAGACACGGAAGACAAGCTGGGTAGCCGTCTCTGCACCTTCCCAGGGGCGTGTATAAATCAGGCGGATCACAGTTTGTTGCGGCACCGCAAAACCTGCGGGTTTAACACGGAATGTCCACATCTCATACCCCGGCGCACCAGGCATCACTTGTCCTGGTCGTTGGAAAGTATGACTCACAGGCGCAATTAAATTGCTATCATAATCACGTAAAAACCAGGAGTAGCCCGTCGTCGGATTTGATTTTAACTTAATGATGAATTCAGGTGATTGCGGTGTGGCAATGATATTTAGCTTATCTTCTGTATAAATATTATTTTCATCTACCACTGTTTTAGTAGGTTCACTCGCGAGCGTTATCATGCTGCTGAATATCACGCAGGCAACAAGGACGCTTTGCAAAATCTTCTTCGCTATCATAAGGTCGCCTCACTTTGAGTTTAGTTAATAATTCTTGTTCTAGTCCACCCTCTATTTTAGCAGTAACCCGTAAGAACCAATAGCGCTTATCTGCAAAGGATTGGCATTTTACGGCGTCTTTCTCTGTCATGATAATGGGAAGCACATCATTAAAATCAAGCTCATGAGGTTGGTACAAGTGATGATCGGGGAAGACATGCGGGATAACGTCAAAACCTGCTTGTTTTAAGGTGAGAAAAAACCGTTCAGGATGACCGATAGCCGCAATGGCATGGACTTTTTTCTCCGTTAAGGTAGGTAGATTTAAGAAAGAAATTAAGTCGGTAGGTTGTAATGTCATTTTGAAGGATGTTAAAGGTAACGTTGTCTCACCATTTACCACCACAAAATCCACAGAACGCAAGCGAGAAAGGGGCTCTCGTAGCGGACCAGCTGGTAGTAAATGACCGTTACCAAAACGGCGCACACCATCGACAATGGCAATTTCAATATCACGCCCTAAACGATAATGCTGCAAGCCATCATCACTAATCACCATATCACACTGCCTTTGCCGCAACAGCTCACGTACTGCAGCGACTCTATCAATACTAATGACCACTGGACACTGGCTACGCTGCGCTAACAAAACAGCTTCGTCGCCTACTTCATTTGCACTATCCTGTGGTTGGACCCAATAAGGTTGATGATGCGGTTTACCCCCTGCCCCACGGCTAACAATCCCCGGCCGATACCCTTGCGAAATCAGAAAATCAGCTAACCAAATGACAAACGGTGTTTTGCCTGTGCCACCCACCGTAATATTACCAACGACAATAATAGGCACATCAAAATAAGATGTTTTGATAATCCCGACACGATATAAAAAACGTCTAAGGAAAATACAACTAGCAAATAACCCTGAGAATGGTAGCAACAGTAGTGTGAGAAAATGTAACGCTGGCTGATACCAATAATAGGTGATATTACGCATTGCCTATCGCTTCCAATGCTGGAAGATCTTTGAATTGCATACGGTGCAATTTAGCATAATGCCCATCCTGCGCTAATAATTCTTGATGGCTGCCTATTTCTATCATTTTGCCTTCTTCCATGACGATGATTTTATCCGCATGTTCAATAGTCGATAAGCGGTGCGCAATGACTAAAGTAGTACGGTTCTTCATCAGTTCTTCTAGCGCTGCTTGAATATAACGTTCGGACTCGGTATCTAACGCAGAAGTGGCTTCATCTAAAATTAATATCGGTGCATCTTTTAAAATGGCCCGTGCAATCGCAATACGCTGGCGTTGGCCACCGGACAACAACACCCCATTTTCCCCGACAAGCGCATCAAATGTATTCGGTAATTGTTCGATAAATTCATAAGCATGAGAAGCTTTAGCGGCTGCGATAATTTCTGCTTTTCCAATATGCTGGAAACGGCCGTAAGCAATATTATTGGCGATCGTGTCATGAAATAATGTGACATGCTGGGATACTAATGCAAATTGGCGGCGTAAATCTTTTAAGGAATATTCACGAATAGAAACATCATCCAGACGAATTTCACCCGTATAATTATCATAAAAACGTGTCAACAAGCTCGCTAAAGTGGATTTTCCACTCCCCGAGCGGCCAACGAGTGCTACTATTTCGCCTGGCTCAATGGTAAATGAAATATTTTGCAAGACTTGTTTGCCCGTATCATAAGTAAAATTGACATCTGCAAAGGTAATCTTGCCTTTTGCACGACCCATAGATCGTGTCCCTGTATCTTTTTCTAATGGCACATCCATTAATTCAAAGACATTCTGTGCTCCCGCCAAACCACGATAAAGTTTATTTTGAACAAATGCTAAATCTTTCATCGGTTTTAATAACGCCAACATGGCTGCAACCATGGCCACAAATCCACCGGCTGTCAAAATAGAATCCGAGATATCTAAAGCAGCAATATACAACGTCAATGCCAACGCACATGCCATAGTGAATTGCACCGCTGCCACACTAATCGCCCGTGTCGCGACAACTTTCATTTCGCGTTGGCGATTAATTCGAGTCGCTTTATTAAATTTTTCGCCTTCATACTCTTGTCCTTCAAACGCACGTACGACTCTGTAACCTTCAATATTTTCTTCTGCACAATGACTGATGTCAGCAATGGAATCTTGTACGCTTAAACTTAAACGTCGAATACGTAAACTTGCCACCCGCATGATAATGGTAACCAATGGGATGATGGCAAAAAATAATAATGTTAATTTCCAACTAATGGAAAACATCACGATAATCAAACCAATAATTAAAAAGATGGATTGAATGGCCGACGTCAGCACATCCGCACTGGCATTAGCTACTTGATCAACGCCGTACAAAATCACAGAAAGCAATTGGCCGCTAGTTGTATGGTCATAATAGCGAGCAGGTAATCGCTGCAAATGGGCGAATAAATCCTGGCGTAAGCGCATAATGACGTTACGCGAAACAGTTGCGATATAGTAATTCGATAAAAAATTTGCGATACCCCGTATCATAAAGACCATCATAATTAAAAAGGGTGCAATGGTGAGAAAATGCTTATCCTTAGCCACTAAGCCTTTATTCAGCAAGGGCTTGAGAAAATAGACAAACCACGCATCAATACCGGAATAAGACATGCTCCCTAAAGCGGCAATGATCAACGCTGGCCAATAGCGGCGAACATAGGTAAAAAGGCGTGAATAAATGTAAAACGCATTTGCAACGTGTCGTTGTTTAAGTTTAGATGTTGATTTTGCCATGCCAGATTCTATTTCTTTTGAATTTTCAAGAGGGTGTATCTTATCATAGATGCTGTTTAGCCACAAACAGGACTCACCATGCAAAAACTACAATCTATTATTGAAAACGCCTTTGAAGAGCGCGCTATGCTATCGCCTCAAAAGGCTTCTCCTGACATTAAACAAGCGGTACAAGAATCTATTGAGCTATTAGATCAGGGTAAAGCGCGCATTGCTGAAAAAATTGGGGGTGAATGGCAAATCCATCAATGGCTAAAGAAAGCGGTATTACTTTATTTTCGCCTGCATGATAATGATGTCATCCCGGCAGAATTCACACAATTTTTCGACAAAGTTCCATTGAAATATCAACACTATACAAAAGATGACTTTAAAGCCGCTGGCACCCGGATCGTACCGCATGCTGTGGTTCGTAAGGGAGCCTATGTGGCACCCAATACTGTCTTGATGCCTTCCTATGTAAATTTAGGGGCTTATATTGATAGTGGCTCAATGATCGATACGTGGGCGACCGTCGGTTCCTGTGCTCAGATTGGAAAGAATGTTCATATTTCTGGAGGAGCAGGCATTGGGGGTGTATTAGAACCGCTACAAGCAGCCCCTACTATTATTGAAGATAATTGCTTTATTGGTGCCCGTTCCGAAATTGTCGAAGGGGTCATCGTAGAAGAAGGCGCCGTGATTTCGATGGGTGTCTATATTGGCCAAAGTACCCGCATTTATCACCGGGAAACAGGTAAAATTAGCTATGGTCGAGTGCCAGCAGGCGCGGTCGTCGTCCCCGGTAATTTACCTAGCGCAGATGGTAAATACAGTTTGTACTGTGCAGTGATTGTAAAAGAAGTGGATGCAAAAACGCGCGATAAAATAAGTTTGAATGAACTTCTCAGAAATATTGAATAAGGTGATACTTTTATGAAGGAAGTGATTCATCTCGCAGAAAAACTCATTGCTCTTCCCTCGATTACACCGCAGGATGCCGGTTGCCAGCAATTAATTGCTGCTCACTTAACGGATGTCGGATTTCATTGTGAAACGATGCGTTTTGGTGACGTCGATAATCTGTGGGCGCGATATGGTAAACAATCTCCCCTGCTTGTTTTTGCTGGCCATACGGATGTCGTTCCAACGGGTACTGAAACGAAGTGGACATCACCTCCTTTTCAACCTCACATTCGCGATGGTTATTTATATGGGCGCGGTGCGACAGATATGAAAGGCGCGCTCGCAGCGATGGTGATTGCAACAAAAAATTTTATACAAAGTCATCCGGCATTTTCTGGATCAATTGGTTTTTTAATTACGAGTGATGAAGAAGGTCCCTCCATCAATGGCACCTGTAAAGTCATTGAAACCTTGGAAAATCGCAGCGAAAAAATTGATTATTGCATTGTGGGTGAGCCTAGCAGTGAGACCTTAGTAGGAGATCAAGTCCGCATTGGTCGACGCGGTTCATTACACGGTAAATTAGTAATCCATGGCAAACAAGGTCATGTCGCCTATCCGCATCTCGCAAAAAATCCGATTCATCTTTGCTTCGCTGCTTTGCATGAACTGGTTAAAATAGAATGGGACCAAGGCAATGACGATTTCCCCCCCACGACTTTTCAAATCACGAATATTCATGGCGGTACAGGCGCTGCCAATGTGATTCCAGGAGATTTAGAAATTTTATTTAATTTTCGATTTTCAACAGCCGTCACCGTACCACAACTGCAAGAGCGCACAGAAGCCATTTTGCACCAACATGGATTGACTTATGATCTGAAATGGGAAATCGGGGCAAAGCCATTTCTCACGCAAAAAGGCCAATTGGTTACAGCAGCCCAACTAGCTATTAAAGAGATAACAGGATTAGAGGTAAAACTCTCGACAGGTGGAGGGACATCGGATGGACGGTTTATTGCAGCAACAGGTGCAAGGATTATTGAGCTGGGAGTACCCCATACCACTGCCCATCAAATAGACGAATGTGTACGGGTGGAGGATTTACAGACGTTAGTTAAAATTTATGAGAGGATGTTAAAGATTTTATTCCATTAAAAAATCTCCCCACTACCATTGCACTCTCCCATGTTCTAGTTTAACCTTACGCGCAGCTTGTCTGGAGAGATGTCCGAGCGGTCGAAGGAGCACGCCTGGAAAGCGTGTATACGTTTAACGACGTATCGAGGGTTCGAATCCCTCTCTCTCCGCTGAATGAATGAGTAGAACGAATAGTAGCGAGTATTGGTCGCTTCGCGACGATAAGCCGTGAACCCCGCCAGGTCCGGAAGGAAGCAACGGTAACGGCCGACGCGGGCGCCGAAGAGAGGCTGGTACTCGCTACTATGCGTTTTCAGCGATTCGATATAAACTTCACTGAAATGAAGGTGAATTGAATCTATGAATTATCAAGTACTCGCTCGCAAATGGCGACCTCGTCGCTTCAAAGACATGGTAGGGCAAGAACCTATCCTCCGTATGTTATCCAATGCATTAGCACAACAACGTCTTCATCATGCTTATCTATTAACCGGTACACGCGGCGTAGGAAAGACCACACTTGGTCGTATTTTAGCCAAGTGCTTGAATTGCGAATCAGGTCTTACATCAGATCCATGCGGCCAATGTCATGCCTGTCAGGCAATTGATGCAGGGCAGTTTCTGGATTTGTTTGAAGTCGATGCTGCTTCTCGTACAAAAGTCGAAGATACCCGCGAGCTACTTGATAATGTGCTTTATCCGCCCACCCAAGGTCGCTATAAAGTTTATTTAATTGACGAAGTGCATATGCTCTCAAACCACAGCTTTAATGCCTTGCTGAAAACCTTGGAAGAACCACCAGAGCATGTCAAATTTATATTAGCGACAACCGATCCTAAACGTTTGCCTATCACCATCCTTTCGCGCTGTTTGCAATTTCATCTCAAACGGATCACGCCTGAGCAAATCGCGAAGCATTTGCAACATATTTGTGAAACAGAAACGATTCAAGCTGACCCAGCAGCTTTAGAGAAATTAGCGAAAGCAGCAGATGGAAGTATGCGAGATGCATTGAGTTTGTTGGACCAAGCTATTGCATATGGGCATGGGAGTGTAAGTTTGCAAGAAGTAAACACCATGCTAGGCAGTATGGCGCAGGATGAATTATTGCCCCTGTTAGAAGCACTTGCTGCACAAGATGGAAAGCGATTATTGGAAGTGATAGCACAGCTAACAGAGCATGCGCCAGATTTTCAACAAGTGTTAGAAGAGTTGATTAGCTTCTTGCATAAGATAGCGATTGCTCAAATTGTGCCGGACGCAATGACGAAGGAAGAGAGGGTGGCAGCGATGGCGAAACGTTTTTCGCCAGAAGATGTGCAAATTTATTATCAAATTGCTTTATTGGGGAGACGGGATTTGGCGATTAATCCCAGTCCACAGCAAGGGTTTGAGATGACGATGTTGCGGATGCTGGCGTTTCAACCGGCTTCTCTGTCATCCCGCGGGTTATCCGCGGGACCCACATTGGCGTCATCACCCAAGCAGCGTAGTACACCCACCGTGGGTCCCGCGGATAAACCGCGGGATGACAAGATGGTGGGTACAGCTAGCAGCGGAAACGATACTAACGGCTGCACCCTTATTATCCCCGATTGGCGTGCCCTCTCCTCCAAACTTGGTTTAACCGGTATGGCGCAAGCCCTCGTATCCAACTGTGTCTTAGAAAAAATCGTCGGGAATAAAATCACTCTTTCTCTCTCCGATACCCATCAGCCCATGCTGAACCAAAAACTAAAAGACCGCATCAGCGAAGCCCTGAGTCGCCACTTACAACAAGACATTCAACTGGATATTCAAATCACCTCGGTTGAACTCATGACACCTATCAAGCAACATCAGCAGGAACAAGAAGAACGTCTGCATCAGGCTACCCAAAGTCTGATGCAAGATCCCAAAATAAAACAATTAATGGATATGTACGAAGGAACGCTTGAGATTTCTTTCGTATGAGTTTGAAAAATAGAGGAGCGTTAAGTAATCCTGAAGGCCGTTTCGAAATCCATACTCGTGAGGATTTTGATGACGGCTGGGATAGTGAAGAAGAACCCTCCTCTGCCCTAGAAACCATACTCATCCCTGAGCAAGCTAAATCTATTATCAGTCGCAACGATTCCCCTGATATCGGCTTTGAGCAATCTATCAACCCTTATCGCGGCTGCGAGCATGGTTGTATTTATTGCTATGCGCGGCCCAGCCATGCTTACATGAATTTATCACCCGGATTAGATTTTGAAACGAAAATCTTTTACAAAGTTGATGCCGCTAATTTATTAAGAATGGAACTCAGCAAGCCCCACTATCAGTGCTTGCCCATCATGCTCGGCGCCAATACCGATCCTTATCAACCCGCTGAAAGCAAATTAAAAGTAACACGTAGCATCCTAGAAGTTCTCTACCGCTACCATCATCCTGTAACGATTATCACCAAGAGTTCCCTCATCGAACGAGATATCGATTTATTAGCCGAGATGGCTAAACGCCGCTTAGCTTCTGTCGCTGTCAGCCTGACCACCTTGCGTATTGAACTTAAACGTACCCTCGAGCCGCGCACCTCTTCGCCACAAGCAAAATTACGTCTTATTCACACACTCAGCGATGCCGGTATTCCCGTCCGAGTCATGGCCGCCCCTATGATTCCTCTGATTAACGATATGGAGCTTGAACGCATTTTAGAACTCGCTGCTCGTGCAGGCGCCCGACATGCAGCTTATGTATTAGTCCGCTTACCCTATGAAGTAAAAGACTTATTTAAAGAATGGCTAGCCACCCATTTTCCAGACCGAGCCGCACATGTCATGAGCTTAATTCGACAAATGCGCGGGGGTAAAGAATACGATGCCACCTTCGGGCAACGCATGCGTGGCGAGGGCGAATTTGCTACCCTCTTAGCAAAACGTTTTAAATTAGCCTGTAAGCGCTTTGGCTTAAATCAAACGCCCTCTATTCCACTCAATACAGAACACTTCCAACGGCCACGGCCGCCTTCCAACCAACTAGATTTATGGGGGGAGGATAGCTAAAATGTTGCTTAATAGTATTTATTACTTTAATCCATGAGGAAACATCCTAATGTCAATGAAACCCAATGAAAAACTCGGTCTAAACGATATTATGAAGCGCGCACAAGAAATGCAAAAAAAGCTTCAAGATATTCAGAAACAAGTGGCTGAAATGGAAGTTATCGGCCAATCTGGCGGTGGTGCTGTGAAAATTGTTATGACAGGCCAGCATTATGCGAAGAAAGTTACCTTGGATCCCAATTTGTTAAAAGAAGAAAAATCAATCATCGAAGACTTGATTGCAGCAGCTATCAATGATGCGACGGATAAAATTGAACGTACTCTACGTGATAAAATGGGCAGCTTGACAGGCATGAAACTGCCTGAAGGTTTTGGCGATACCACCACGTCTCGGTAATTTAGTATGCGCTTTAGTTCGCTGTTAGAACAATTAATTGATGCATTACGTTGTTTGCCAGGTGTTGGGCCGAAAACGGCTCAACGCATGGCATTACAATTACTCACACGTGGGCGTGAAAATGGCAGGCGTTTAGCAAAAACACTTCACGAGGCGATGGAAAATATTGCTCATTGCCAATCCTGTCGAATTTTTAGTGAAACCACCTTATGTGAAATTTGCGCTTCCACCCATCGAGATGCATCGCAGTTATGTATTGTCGAAAATCCTATTGATGTGACCGTCATCGAGCAAATGACGCATTACCGAGGAAAATATTTTGTATTACTCGGCCATTTGTCACCCTTAGATGGGATTGGTCCTGAAGAAATTGGTATTGGGCAATTACAATCTATTTTTATGAGTGACCACCTTAAGGAAGTTATTCTTGCCACCAACCCTACCGTGGAAGGGGAAGCAACGGCTCACTATATTTCGGAGTTAGCTAAGCAACACTCACTCAAAGTAACGCGTATTGCACGCGGAATCTCCATTGGCGGTGAAATTGAATACGCAGGGCCGGATACACTTGCCCATGCATTTGCAGAAAGGGAATCTGTCTATTAAAAGATAGCAAGGAAGAAGTAATGAAAATTAATTTACATCGAAGTAATTTTTTTTATTTACTATGCTCTCTGATTATCTATCCTGTTTTTATTTCCATTGCCCCTGAAAATCCGCATGGCTACTTTTGGCTTAGTGTTTTATTTTCATTTATTATTATCTTTTGCCTTCTCGCTATTGTACATAGAAGATATTTTCTCATCTCCATTATGATAATTGGCGCACTTGCTCTCATTAGCCATTGGATGGTGTATTTATTACATCCTGGTTTTTATTTTTATATTATATTGTATGTTACTAACATTTTGTTCCTAATTATTATCACTGCTTTCATTTTATATACCATTACCACTCATCGGCAAATTACTGAAGACAGTTTATTTGGGGCAATTTGTGGATATTTTTTAATTGGATTTATTTGGAGCAGCATTTATTTATTAATCGCCACTATCAACCCTGGCGCCTTCTCTCAACCGATGATCACGCCGTTTATTCACTTAAGTGCCCAACGTGCTTTCTATTTCAGCTTCACAACAATGACAACCTTAGGTTATGGCGATGTCCTTCCTGTTTCTCATATGGCGAAAACGTGTTCTTGGTTAGAAGCTGTTATTGGCCAAATTTATCTAGCCGTATGGATCTCTCAATTGGTAGGATTACGAATCGCACAAAAACGATAGGGTGTTAAATAATGGTTCGATATTTTTTTATTTTACTAGCTATGCTAGTATTTTCTTTCCCTGCTTTTGCTGATCAATTGATTGTTGAACCGGATATGGGGCGTGAGCCTATCTTTAAAGCCATTCAACAGGCGAATTATTCTATTGACCTTGTGATGTATGGTTTAACTGATCGTCAACTACTTGCTTCTCTATTACAACAAAAAAGCAAAGGATTGACTGTTAAAATCATTTTAGAACAAACTCCCTACAAAGCAGAAGGCGAAAATACCAGAGCCATCAATGCATTTCATCAATACCATATTGACTGGCAAGGGGATATTCCGAGATTTAAGCTCATTCATCAAAAAACTTTGATCATCGATGATAAAGAAGCCATTGTCATGACATTCAACTTTACTCATTCTGCATTTCAACATGATCGTAATTTTGGTTTGATCATTGATAATCCCAAGCAAGTCAAAGAAATCGCAAACACTTTCTCTGCTGATTGGAATCATCAAGTCATTCACCATTCTGGTACGGATTTAATCTGGAGCCCAGATAATAGCCGCGAACAGTTATCCAATTTACTTTCTCATGCAAAAGAATCGATTGATATGTATGCTCAAGATATCAAAGATTACAGACTCATCGGCAGCTTAGCAAAGGCCGCCAGAAAGGGTATCAAGGTAAATATTCTTACTTCTACCAATTTACAAAGTAAACAATTTGATTATTTAAGACGCGCAGGGGTTAACATCCGTCATAGCGAGCCCTATTACATTCATGCTAAAGTTTTTATTATCGATCAGCAAAAAGCCATCCTAGGATCTATCAACTTAACCTCTGCGTCACTCGATGAGAACCGTGAACTTTCTATCATCACGCGAGATAAATCAATCATCCAGCAATTACTTTCTGTGTTTGCTAACGATTGGAATAACAGCTAAAAAATAGGACATGTGATGCAACCATGTCCTATTAGTTTTTTCTACTGAAACCGATTATTTAGACAACCCCTTTGGAGCCGTCAATTCTTGCCCCTGCTCGTTTATTTCTTCTGGTTTACGGCGAGCAATAATTTGCTTATGAACCGGGCCAAATAGATTACGTTTTCTCAACCAATCGCTATTGACATTGGGATCTTTATTAAAAGTAATTTTAAAGTTATTCGCTTCTTTGCCACCTTTTAAGCGATTTTTTCTCTTTAAAGGTTCAGTCTTAAACTGTTCAGGAAAGTACGGTCTAGGAAGAGGTTGTGGCATATTTTGGTGCTTGAAATCAGTAGGTTTGAAATTCCTAATTTCCATTTGCAAATAATGATGCGAGCTTTGTGGCTTCACATTTTTTCTTTTAAAAGATGATGCTTGGAAATTCTTTATATCATTTAATAGTTGAGCACCATAAAACTCTTCGAAGAGTTTTATCATGGCTGTTTCAGCTTCCTCACTCAACGAATTATCCTCACTTACATTACAAACTTCATCATTTTTAGCATAAGCAACGCAATTCTCAGGCTTAACAAAAGGAATATAACCCCAGATACCGCTATATTCTTCTGCCTTTATTTCTCTTTTCAGACGACGAATTACACCAGTAGCAATGCCATTATAATAATTATCTTCTTCTTGAATGTTACGATTGATAATATTTTGTTCTGCGCTCTTCTGAGCTTGTCTGATACGTGCAAATACAGCACGGACAATTAAAAGTTGCTGAGCACGTTTTTGGTTAGGTAAATCAGATATCTGATTTACTTGATGTTTACTTAATTCCTCTGCCACGATTAATCTTTCAAAATCAGTTTCAAGTTCTTTGAGGGTACGAAAACGGTAAGGTTTTGTTTCAAGCGTAGGTGATCCAGGGCGGGATGATTTCATAAAATTACTCTCCTTAGTAATAAATCCAATAAAGATCCACTGCCATTTTATATACACAATGCTTAAGGAATTCTTAACATTTTTTCGATGCCTTCGATTACTTAATCATTAGTTAAAAATATAGGCAAAAACACTAGGTCTGTCGTTTTTTATTAACTTTTTAGATTTACTTAGAAGGCCTAGGCCTGCAAGGGTTAGAGTTGTTATTAACATTCCTCTGCTGTGGTATTCTCTGCTGATTGAGGAATGAGAAGCTAGGGAGTAATGGTGGCACTACCTTTTGCTTCTCCCGCATCTTGGTTCCATACTCAGCCACCATCCCAAAAAACTCCTCACGCTTTCCCACATTACCTGGCAAAAGCAACGCAGGAAATGCGGGGGCTTCTGATCTATTCATTAATTTTGCTAACCGATCAATAGATGGCAGATCAAAATAGAATAAGATTTGCTGAAATAGCTTGAATGCAAGCACTTGATCTTCAATAGTAGGGATAAGTACTAATATAGGTATATAGTCTCTGCTCTGATAACTTTGCCACGTGAGTGAATAATCAACGAAGATATCTGGCTCAATAGACAATAACTCTTTTAATGATTTCATATCTCGCTTTTCTAATATTCTTTTAAAAAGATCGACGACGTACTCACTCATAAACTCTTTCAATGACGTCATATCCTGCTTTTCTAATATTCTTTTAAATAAATCAATGATATCAACTTTCTGTTTTTTGATATCCAAATCAGAGTGAGTGGTATTATCTTGCTCAATAGTCCTTTTTTTATCTTTCATAAAATATCATCCTATAGAATAAATGAACGCAACATTATAACCTCTGTCGTCTTTTTTTGTAATTACTCGAGAAGACAAACACCATGCAGATGACTCGCTTGCAATGCTCGAATTAATGCACCAATTGCTTTCGGTCTTGTAAAGCTTACTCGCCAAGCTAATGCAATACGTCGTTGTGGAATTGGACCATTAAAAGGTCGTGTACATAAGATAGATTTATAAAATTGAATTTGCGTTGCGGTACTAGGTAATACCGTAATACCCATTCCTGACGCCACCATATGGCGCAAGGTTTCAAGCGATGTGCCTTCTACATTTTTTTGCAAAGCCGCCTGATCTGAATAACATTGCGGACAAGCATCCATCACTTGCTGTCGAAAGCAATGCCCCTCACCTAATAAAAGTAATTCTTCTGCTTTTAATTCGTTTGCTTTGATATTATTTTTCTTACTTAACGGATGGTCATGACGCATAACGACCACAAAAGGTTCATCGTATACCACTTGCGTCACTATGCCAGCGGCAGAAAAAGGCAATGCAACAAACGCAGCATCTAATTCACCTTGCTGCAATTTTGTCCGTAAATTTGCTGTAAAATCTTCTTTAATAAAAAGTGGCATCTCAGGTGCAATTTTATGCAATTTGGGGATTAAATGCGGAAATAAATAAGGACCGACTGTATAAATAGCACCTATTTTTAACGGGGTATTTAATTGCGATTGTTGATCTTTTGCAATATCACGTATTTGATTCACTTCATCGAGTACGCGTTGTGCTTGCGCTACCACTTGCTGCCCAATATCTGTAATGCGTACTTGATTACGATCACGCTCAAATAACGCAACACCTAATTCCGATTCCAATTTATTAATCGCGACACTCAGCGTCGGTTGGCTAACATGACAAGCTTTTGCTGCCTGACCAAAGTGCTTTTCACGAGCAAGCGTCACCATGTAACGCAATTCAGTGAGGGTCATCCTAATGTAGCCTCGATCTGAAGGCTTTGGTAATAGAGGAAGGAGCAGTTAAAATAAATTTAGGCACTTCAATAATGAATCGCTCTTCTTCTAAATTTTGCATTTCATAATAACCTTCCATGGTTCCCTGTGGCACAGTTAATTGGCAATAACTGATATAGGTAAACGTTTTCTCAGGTTTAATAAGAGGTTGCAATCCGACGACACCGACTCCTTGAACTTCTTCAATCTTACCCGACATATCAATAATGCGCCAAAAGCGATTAAGCAGCTGAGCAATCTCACTGCTATGGTTGGTAATAGTCACTTCATAAGACCACGTGAATTTGTGGTTTTCAGGATCGGATTGTGCTGCCACATAACTGGGCGACACTTTTACGATAAATTTATCATTTTTTTTTAAAAGACGACTCACTCACCCTATCCCTCCACCAAAATAATCACAATTAATCCAATCAAGACGAGATAGGAACACAAGCCTAGCCAAGCTGCTTTTTTGGAAAATATTAATTTGTTTTGCTGCTGCATTTTTCTATTGCCTCTAGCAATTTATGATGAATCCCACCGAAACCAGAATTGCTCATTACGACGACATGATCACCCGCTTGTAGTAATGGCACTAACTCTCTCACTAGCATATCAACATCTTGGGAAAGTATAGTAGGCTGTTTAAATTTAGCAAGAACAGCTTGCAATCCCCAATCTGCCTCCGTGCCCTTACAAACTACCATGTCGGCGCTGCGTAACGCCTCTTGAAGGTGATCTTTGTGAACACCTGTCCGCATGGTATAAGAACCAAATTCTAAGACGGCAATCATGCGAGCCTCGGTACCGATTTTAGAACGCAAACCAGCTAACGTCGTCGCAATAGCGGTAGGATGATGCGCAAAGTCATCATAAATAACAATGTCATTAACTTTACCTTTGATTTCAAGCCGGCGTTTAACATTTTTAAAAGTGGATAAAGCTCGAATCGCTGTCTCGACAGAAACATTTGCCTGATGCGCTGCGGCGATGGCAGCCAGTGCATTTTCAACATTATGCTGACCGAGTAAATTCCAATGAACATCGCCAACCGATTGATGGTGGTGCAGGACAGTAAATGCACTACCATCTTTTTCAATCAGCTTAGCTTGCCACTCGCCTTGGCTCCCAAATGTCGTGACGGGGGTCCAGCAGCCCATTTTAAGCACATCACTTAGATTTGCATCTTGAGCATGACATACCAGCAGCCCATTGCCAGGCACCGTGCGGACGAGGTAATGAAATTGCTGTTTAATAGCTGCTAAGTCCGAAAAAATATCCGCATGGTCATATTCAAGATTATTTAAGATCAGCGTACGCGGCGCATAATGGATAAATTTCGAACGTTTATCAAAAAAAGCACTATCGTATTCGTCCGCTTCGATGACAAAATACGGATGCTGACCAAGGCGGGCAGAAATCCCAAAATTTTCTGGCACCCCCCCAATTAAAAACCCCGGCTCTAACCCTGCTTCTGCGAGTATCCACGTCAAGATACTGGTGGTTGTCGTTTTCCCATGCGTTCCTGCCACCCCCAGTACGAAGCGGCGCTTGAGCACATTTTCAGCTAGCCATGCCGGCCCTGAAACATACGGAATTTGCTTAGCTAACACATATTCCATTGCTGGATTACCGCGTTTAATCACATTCCCCACGATGACACAGTCCACATTTGGGTCAATATGAGCGGGATCATACCCCTCCATCAAGGTAATCCCCTGCTGCATCAATTGCGTACTCATAGGGGGGTACACATTCATGTCCGACCCAGTCACATCATGCCCGCTTTGCTTTGCTAAGCAGGCGATACCGCTCATAAAGGTTCCACCAATCCCCAAAATGTGTAAACGCATACGATGACCTCAATTTATTAAGTATGTTATTATTATCCAAATTTGGATGTCCCGCAAAGGTAATGCAGGATGGATGATCAAGATCTGTTTGATGCCATAATGGATAGCGGCATACTACTGGATAAAGCCGGTCGTATTATCAATTGGAACAGCGGTGCGACATCGCTGTTTGGATATTCGAAAAAAGAAGTATTAGGCCGGTCAGTTAATCTAATATATGACCGCAATTATCCTTTTCCTAAACTTATTCAAGAACTGCATAATCATCAAAAAAAATGGCAGGAGGATACTATTTTTATCCGTAAAAATGGGATTAAAGGTCATTGCAAATCCTCTCTTTGCTCAGTGCCCTCGCCTGATCAACATAAAACCATTACACTGCTTATTCATCAAAACACCTCTGCACAGAAAAAAACAGAAGAAGAATGGCAGAAAAATTACAATCATTTATCAAAACAATTACACGAGATACTATTCGGCTTTTGGCATGGAAGCAGCCTATTAATCGATACCCTGAATACGTTAGAACAAACGGAAAAGAAACTTCGCGAAAGTGAATTACGCTTTCACCTACTCGCAGAAAATGCGACAGATGTCATCTCTCGACATACCTCCGACGGCACTTACTTATATGTTTCTCCCGCTTGCAAAACGTCGATTGGCTATAGCCCCGATGATTTAATTGGAAGAAATATTCATAAATTTATTCATCATGATGATCAATCAAAAATCAAAAAAGCCTTCACGCGTCGGCGAGAACAACCTCATAACAAACCTATTATTTATCGTATTAAGCGTAAAGAAGGCGAATTCCGATGGTTTGAAAGTAATATTCGTTTAATTATTGATGAACAAACTCGCATGATTAATGAAATCCAGCTTGCTTCCCGCGATATCACGGATCGCGTATTGGATAAAAAAGCGCGTTTACGTGGTCAGCAATTAGCGCATGTGTTCCGTTTGAGTACCATGGAAGAAATGGCATCTGGCATTGCCCATGAAGTCAGTCAACCGCTCGCTGCTGTAGTGAATTATACACGCGGTTGTATTCGACATTTAGGAAATAATACTCACGATCATGAGCAATTACGTGGCATTATGGAAAAAGCTGCTATTCAAGCAGAGCGCGCCGGTGAAATTGTCCAGCGATTAAAAAACTTCTTTTGTAAGGGCCAGCTAGTTAAAACCGCTTGCAAGATAAATAATGTGATTCGTGAAACTGTGAGTCTCATTAAAAATGAATTAACTACCTCCAAAACGAAAGTCGATTTTTCCTTCGACAAAAATTTACCTTTTATTTCAATCGACAAGATTCAAATTCAACAAGTTTTGTTGAATTTAATTCAAAATGCGATTGAAGCCATGCAAGAAAATCATGTGAAAGAAAAACGTATCCATATCCAAATTAAAATGACATCCGTTGATACCATCGAAATTACCATTAGTGATACCGGCCCCGGGTTCTCGAAAGAAATCATTCACAAAGCTTTCACCCCTTTCTTCACTACCAAAGCGCACGGCCGAGGAATGGGACTCGCTATTTGCCGCTCCATTATTGAAGCGCATGGCGGACAATTCACTATTCATCCCAATACCAGCAATAACAGCTGGATACGATTTACTTTACCTATTTCCATTTGAAAGGAGATACCATGTCTACATTAGACCCTATTGTTTATATTATCGATGACGATCAAGCCATGGTTGAATCGCTCTCATGGATAGTTGAATCCATCGGCTTGAAAGTTCAAACCTTCACGCGAGCGCAAGAGTTTCTTGATGCTTACGATCCTCAACAGCACGGCTGTTTACTGTTGGATGTCCGAATGCCTGGCTTAAGCGGCCCCGAGCTACAAACTAAGCTTAATGAGCAAGGGCTGCCTGCACTACCTATTATCTTTATCAGTGGCCATGGTGATGTCCCCTTGGCAGTACGGGTGATGAAAGCCGGTGCCATCGATTTTTTAACTAAGCCCTTTAATGATCAAGTATTGCTCGAAAGCATCAATAAAGCCCTGCGTATTGATAAATCCAGCCGCGAAAAACGCCAGGAAAGCGCCCAAGCCAAAGCTAAATTCGCCCTATTGTCTCCTCGCGAAATTCAAGTATTACAAGGTATTGTGGCAGGGAAACCGAATAAAGTGGTGTCTGCCGAATTACGCATCTCCTTAAAGACAGTGGAAGCTCATCGTGCTTCTGTGATGAAGAAAATGGGTGTCAAATCCGTTCCCGAATTAGTGAAACTTGTCTTAACCAATACTATCCAAGAGAAAGTTGTTGAAGAAGAATAAGACAAATTGAAGAAATAAGGATATATCGCAGTCAACTAAGCCTTTTCCTGATGGGGCAAACCCTTAGTTAGCTCAGTATAGTTAACTAAAATGGCATGGTCTTTTCCTAATTTTTATTAGCATTTTTTAGTGAGATGATGGGAATCCTCTCACTAAGAATGTAGATGGGTGTTAAGGAGAAAGCAGCCATGGATAAAAGAAAACAAGTGTTAATTGTGACCAATGCCATTACTGATCAAGAAGTGATGCATATCAGGCAAGCGTTTAGCGCAGAAGAAGCTCAAAAAATAGATGTTAAGCTTAATTTAGTACATGTCATACCCCGTTTACCCACTTGCTACTTCAGCATCCCTTCCATGGGGGTGTTGATTGAAAAATACTACGACGAAGCGAAACAGACATTACTCCAAGTTGGCAAATTATTAAACATTGCTAAAAAAGATCAATGGCTGATCTCCGGTAAAATTCGTACGGAAGTGCTGCGTCTTGCTAATAAACTTAACTCTAGCTTTATCCTGGCAAGTGCGAATGAAATTCAAGAATTACAACGATCCCTGTTTTTTAAAAATATTCATCAATATGCGTTGATCAAAAACATCAACCAATTGAAACGATTTTAATGAGCGTGGCCATCTCTTCTATTATCCGGGCGTCACTTTAATCCCTGTATGGAAAGATACAGGGATTTTTTTGTGCGCGTCATTCCCGCGAAAGCACACTGCTAACCAGTAAAATATGCCTCTATCGGTCGCTACTGCACTTTCGCGGGGCGTAGTATAAATAACATTAACCCAGTATACTTTCGCAAAATTAACCTCTAGTCGGAGTACTATCCATGGAAAAATATAATGCACTTTACGCCCAATCCGGTGGTGTCACCGCTGTTATCAATGCGTCAGCTTGTGGTGTGATTGAAGCTGCACGGGAAAATAGCAATAAAATCAATAAAGTATTAGCTGCCAGAAATGGCATCGTCGGCGCACTAACAGAAGATTTGATCGATACCAGTTTTGAATCAAGTGCCGATATTGCTGCATTACGCCATACCCCAGCTGGCGCATTTGGTTCTTGCCGCCATAAGCTAGGTTCCATCGAAAAACACCGCAAGCAGTATGAACGCTTAGTTGAAGTCTTCGAAGCGCATAATATTCGCTATTTCTTTTACAATGGCGGTGGGGATTCTCAGGATACCGCTTACAAGGTTTCTCAAATCAGCAAAGAACTCGGCTATCCGATTACCTGTATTGGTATTCCTAAAACGGTAGACAATGATTTACCTTTTACCGATAACTCCCCTGGCTTTGGTTCTGTTGCCAAATATGTCGCCGTCTCCATTCGTGAAGCAGGCTTAGATGTCGCGTCGATGGCATTAACCTCAACGAAAGTTTTTATTATGGAAGTGATGGGGCGCCATGCAGGATGGATTGCAGCAGCAGGCGGTTTAGCAGCAGAAAAAGAAGGGGATGCGCCGCATATTATCCTGTTTCCTGAAATCCCGCTGAATACAGAAGCCTTTCTGCAGCGTGTAAAAGAATGCGTCAATAAATATGATTATTGCGCTATCGTGGTATCAGAAGGCATTAAAAATCAGGATGGCTCTTTTATTTCTGAATCTGGTTTAGTGGATGCCTTCGGACATAAACAATTAGGTGGTGTGGCACCCGTGATTGCTAAACTTATTAAGGAAAATTTAGGGTATAAATATCACTGGGCATTAGCGGATTATTTACAACGTGCTGCGCGTCATATTGCCTCTAAAGTAGATGTTGATCAAGCTTATGCATTAGGCCGAGCTGCCGTAGAATTAGCGCTGGCTGGCAAAAATGCGGTTATGCCGATTATTGTGCGTGACAAAAATATCCAAACCTATCAATGGTCGATTGGTGAAGCGCCCTTGGAAAAAGTAGCGAATGTGGAAGTTAAAATGCCGCGCGACTTCATTACCCCGGATGGATTTGGGATTACCGAAGCCTGTCGCCAATATTTATCACCGCTTATTCAGGGTGAAGATTATCCCCCTTATCACAAGGGCTTGCCGGTTTATGTTAAGTTGAAAAATTTACCGGTAGAAAAGAAATTAAGCACAACATTTGAGGTAGCATAGCAATACATGGGAATCTGTTTGAAAGGCCGCAGCTGCGACTTACTTAACAGATTCCCGTCTGCTGTCACATGGACATTCTACGAACAGTGCGTGGTTCTACAGGAATATCGGCCTTTATCTCACCATTTACATTGCTACTTGATGAACTATTTTTCTTCAACTCTTCCTCTCTTATCATTCTAATGGCAGTAGGCGCTTCTTTGAGATCTGTTTCAAGTTCCTTGATTTCTTTTTTCTTAGCTTTCACTTCTTTCTCAATCACGTGGGCCGCACCCATTATGAAAGCCCCTTCACAAACTGCCTCAAGGAGCATGGTCCATCCCACATAGGATGCATATTTAGAAATTAACAAAGAAGATAAGCAGGGTGTTTCTGCAAGTAAAGTGGCAGCTACAGTCACTATGGCACACATGCCTCCAATGGGAAATAAGTCTTCCTTAAAACAACAAACATTCTCTACACACTTTGTACTTTTAAGGAGACGACTATTTTTAAGCTCCTTTAGATGTACTTTTTTCTCCTCAGCTGATTGAAATGCTTTTAATACTGCAGAATAAGTTCCTTTTACTACTCTTTTTCTTCCCTCATATTCTTCGCGAGCATCATGACTTATTACCATTAAATATTTAGTTGTGCTCTCGCGAGCAAGACTATTTGCTTCCTTACAAGTTTGAGAATATCTAGCTAATGTTTTTAAATCCATATTAGGAATGAGGTGCTGTTTTTTTATATCTACTAGCAAATCATTGTAAAAAATAAATTGATCTATTTGCTGTTGCTCTTTTTCTCCTTCTTTTTCTTGCAATTCGCTTTCGTTTGGTACTCTTTCTTTACCTTTTCTAAACATCTTAATAAAGCTCCTCGTCTTCCAACCCATACTTGATCATAATTTCTCGCAGCGATTTTAACGCACTCATTTGAATTTGTCGCACACGCTCACGTGTCAAGCCCACAGCCTCCCCTACTTCTTCTAACGTCTGCCGCTCATATCCCTCTAATCCAAATCGACGACATAATACTTCACGTTGTTTTTCATTTAATTCCTGCAAACATTTATCTAGATTAGTAT
Source organism: Gammaproteobacteria bacterium (assembly GCA_021324335.1). Classification (GTDB taxonomy): domain Bacteria; phylum Pseudomonadota; class Gammaproteobacteria; order DSM-16500; family DSM-16500; genus Aquicella. The sequence goes on along the minus strand of JAJPJH010000053.1, from coordinate 4,991 downwards.
GTAAATTCTCTGCTGCAAGAATATCCGCTGGATCTGTTGCATTTTTATCTGCCAGCGCTTCCACTAATGATTTCCCCGTGGAATTTTCATTACCAACTTGCATATCTAATGACACCACGCGTTCGTTTAAATCCATCATATTTTTTACATCGTTTATGGATTTATCTAAGGCATCCGCAATTTCTTGATAAGTTGGCTCACGATCTTGCGTTTTCATTAATTCTTTTGCTGTTGATAAATAAGTATTTAATTCGCGCAACACATGAACGGGTAAACGGATGGTACGCGTTTGATTCATAATCGCTCGTTCAATCGTTTGTCGAATCCACCATGTCGCATAAGTTGAAAAGCGAAATCCACGTTCCGGATCAAATTTTTCCACTGCTCGCATTAAACCTAAGTTCCCTTCCTCGATTAAATCAGAAAACTCAAGACCGCGATTGTAATAATGACGAGCAATTTTTACGACTAATCGCAAATTACTTTCTATCATTTTACGTCTTCCTTCAGCATCACCCTTTCTCGCAAGGCGTCCATAATAAACTTCTTCTTCAGCTGATAATAAAGGGGAAAAACCTATTTCTTTAAGATAGAGCTGCGTAGGATCGTTGGAATGTTTAGCTTCAAGTTGTAATGGATTTTTAGGCGTTGTGACTATTGCAGATGAAGGTAAATCACCTGTATCAGTCATCGCAGTGATTACTCCTTCTAACTCTTCGATAGGAGGATCATCTTCTTCCAGAAGAACATCTTTATCCTCATTGAGGGATTTTTTTTTCTCCTTTTGTTCCTGCTCTTTTTTACGTCTTGGCATAAACTATCCGATCCTTCCCTAAAACAACCCTCTTATTTCATTATAAAAGAAACAGGGTCAATAGGTTGGCCGGCACGTCGGATTTCAAAATGAAGCATGACTCGATCTGTTCCGGTATTGCCCATTTCGGCAATTTTTTGTCCCTGTTTTACCCATTCTCCTTCCTTGACAAATACGGCACGGTTATGAGCGTATGCAGAAAGATATTCTCCATTATGCTTGAGAATTATTAAATTACCATAGCCGCGTAACCCATCCCCACAATACACCACTTCACCGGATGAAGCGGCATAAACCGGCTCCCCTGCGTAACCGGCGATATTAACGCCCTTATGAGAAACACGAAATGGCACGATAATATTTCCCTCGGCAGGCCAGGTCCATGAAGAAACTGCCGCTAGCGGTGTAGACTCATGAGCAGTTGGATGCGATTTATTCTGCGCACGTAACTGAATGACCTGCCCTGGTTGAACGTGATAAGGGGACTTCATCTGATTACGACTAACGACAGCGCGGTAATCTAAACCATAACGCCACGCTATTTCATAAACTGTTTCATGTTGCTTTACATGATGGACACCCGATGATGGAATAGGCTCCACCGTGCTTAAGTCCGTGACGGGCGCGTAGTTAGTGCTGTCATCACACGATGCTAACAAGAAGTTAATCAAGACTATGCTTAGTAATTTAGAAAACCGCATTACCTTATCAATCCTTTTTTCGCACGCAGGAACGATACGATAAATTTTATCCCACCTGCAACGATTGCGCCCAACCTGCTAATTCATCTAACACTTTGTAATGCGTTAAATCCAAATGCAATGGCGTAATCGACACATAACCTGTATTGACCGCATAAAAATCTGTTCCCGGCCCTGCATCTTGTTCCGGCCCAGGCTGTCCTACCCAATAAATCTTTCGACCGCGCGGGTCTAAGGCTTTAATCGTCGGTTCCGCTTTATGGCGCGTTCCTAAGCGCGTGACTTGAACCCCTTTTAGTTCTGAAAAAGGAGTATCTGGCACATTAACATTTAGGATGGTATCAGAGGTAAGCGGTGTGGCACGTAACTGCTCGACTAACATCTTAGCTACTTGAGCGGCGGTATCATAATGTTCACAGCGAGGCCCTGCCAGGGAAATGGCAATCGAAGGTAAACCCAGAAAACGACCTTCTGTCGCAGCTGCAACAGTGCCTGAATAGAGCACATCATCGCTTAAATTAGAACCTTCATTAATACCTGAGACTACCATGTCCGGCATTTCTTTTAATAACCCAGTGACAGCTAAGTGCACGCAATCTGTAGGGGTTCCATTAACACTATAATAGCCATTCGATGCTGTCACAACTCGCAAGGGTTGATCCAGCGTCAAGGAGTTACTCACACCGCTACGATTACGATCCGGCGCCACTACAATCACGTCTCCTAACTTACCTAATGCATTTGCAAGATGCGCCAAGCCAGGGGCATGAACCCCGTCATCATTACTCACTAAGATCTTCATACATCCTGTCCTTATTTTACGATCTGATAAAACGTTTCGCCTTTTTTAATCATCCCTAATTCATTCCGTGCGCGTGCTTCAGTTGCATCCTGACTACTTTGAAGGCGCTCCACTTGAAAGAGCAATTCTTCATTTCGTTTTTTTAAATTTTCATTCTCTGCAGCTTGCACTGCTAACATTTTCTTTAATTGCATCATGTCATGAATGCCGCCCGGCTCAAACCAGAGCCGGTACTGCAGAAAAATTAATGCCGCCGCTAATACAATCACTAAAAACTGTAAGCGCCAATGGACCATTAACTGGTTACCTTTGTAGTAGAGGGATGAGTTAGCTTAGCAAAAATCTGTTGTCCTGCGTATCGGCCGTTATCACCAAGTTGTTCCTCGATACGTAATAATTGATTGTATTTCGCAACGCGATCAGTACGGCATAAAGAACCTGTTTTAATTTGGCCAGCATTGGTTGCAACAGCGAGATCGGCAATAGTTGTATCTTCTGTCTCCCCAGAACGGTGGGAAATAACAGTATTGTAGTGAGCTTGTTTCGCTAATTCGATGGCAGCAAGCGTTTCCGTTAAGGTACCGATTTGGTTGGGTTTAATTAAAATAGCATTTGCCACATGCTGCGAAATGCCTTTTTGTAATAGCATTGTATTCGTGACAAATAAGTCATCTCCTACTAATTGCACACGCTGGCCTAAACGGGATGTTAATTGCTGCCAGCCTTGCCAATCATCTTCTGCCATTGCGTCTTCAATGCTAATAATAGGATAGTGATCGACTAAACGTGCCAGATACTCTACAAATTCTTCTGCAGACAGGACACGGTTTTCCCCTGCTAAATGATATTTACCATTCTGATATAATTCATTACTAGCCACATCTAATCCTAACGCAATTTCTTTCTGCGGCTGATAACCTGCACGTGTAATCGCTGTCAATATCAATTCTAAGGCCGCTTCTTGATTAGGGAGATCAGGTGCAAAACCACCTTCATCACCCACGTTGGTATTATATTTCTTGGTTTTGAGCAATTGTTTTAAATGATGAAAAATTTCTGTGCCTGCACGTAACGCATCTGAAAAAGTGGGCGAGCCCACAGGCAAAATCATGAATTCTTGAAAATCGAGATTATTATCCGCATGCGCACCCCCGTTAATGATATTCATCATCGGCACAGGTAATAAATAAGGCGTATGGCCACCAAGATAGTGATAAAGGGGTTGCTTACGACTCGCTGCTGCCGCTTTAGCCGCTGCGAGTGATACTGCTAGCAGAGCATTTGCACCAAATTTTTCTTTATTTGGCGTGCCATCCAGTGCCAGCATCGTGTCATCAATCTCTTGTTGATGGGTCACCTCAAATCCTTTTAATGCCTTGGATAAATCATGCTGAATAAATGCAACAGCTTGCTTCACACCTTTGCCAAGATAACGATTTTTATCTTGATCACGGCGTTCCATTGCCTCTCGTGATCCCGTTGAAGCACCCGATGGCACAGCTGCACGCCCTATTTCACCCGTGGTTAAGATGACATCTGCTTCCACCGTCGGGTTACCGCGTGAATCTAAAATTTCACGCGCTTTGATTTCTTTAATTTGTGACATGAACCAACTCCAAAATAGATAGATAGTAAGTTAAATTTGCAATACTTCCTTTACAAACGGTATGGTTAACCGCCGTTGTGCTGCTAATGAAGCTTTATCTAATGCTTCTAATGCAGCAAAAAGTGTCCCCATATGTCTCGGGCAATGCGTCAAAATATATTTACCCACTTCTTCGGATAAACTAATCCCGCGTCTATGCGCCCGCATGGTTAAAACTAATAACTTTTCCGCATCAGACAACGAATGCAATTGATACACGATACCCCACGATAAACGAGAAACTAAATCAGGTAATCCCACATGAATCGCTTTCGGCAAATCATGGGCAGCTATGACCACACGACCACCGGCATCATACACGCGATTATAAAAATGAAAAACCGCTTCTTCCCATTCAGGCTGCCCTGCAATCAAATGCAAATCATCTAAGCAAATCAATGCTAATTCTTCTAAGCCACTTAATATATCAGGAGAAAGCATGATTAAATTAGTGAAAGGAAGATAAACCGAGCGTAATTGCGATTGATGAGCATGATGGCAGCAAGCTTGTAATAAATGACTGCATCCCTGACCACGACTTCCGCATAAATAAACGATTCGCTCACCTTGGCCACTGGCTGTTTTTTTTAATTCCTCAACGATTTCCGTGTTTTTACCCGTATAAAAATTATCGAATGTTGCTTCATCTTTTAAACTAAGGCCTAGCGTCAATTGAGAAGATAAGTGATACATCGAACTAGTGCACCCAGTCATACAATAATTTATTGGTTTCAGCTTCTTGCGATTTAAACTGCAAGTGCTTTCCTATCGATGCATTCTGTTGAAAAATCGTTAAGGTGCCATGTACCAGGACAGCCACCTCCACCACGCTGCCTGACACTTGCATTAATTGCACTTGCTGAACTGGTGTGAGTTGTTTGAGGTATTGAATTAACTGGGCTAAATCATCACGTCCTGTCACGTTTTCTATTTCTAACTTTAACCAAAGCTGAGGCGCATTCGGTGTTTTGACAGCATAATGCTTGGCCAGCGTTTGACTTACTTGATTCAATAAATTGGTAACAATCT
>JAJPJH010000001.1 GCA_021324335.1 Gammaproteobacteria bacterium | reverse complement strand
TTGGCCTCTATCATTAGAAGTAATCCTACGTTAGCTACATCGCTTAAAGAATTAGGCTTAAGAGACAATAAAATTGACAACGAAGGAGTCAACATATTAGCCGAATTATTTCATTCAGCGGAAAATAATATTACCCTACTTGATATAAAAAATAACTGTGTCGACAGTATTGGCATCAGATCATTCGCGGAACAATACACTAAAACCTGCAAGCACAAAGAAAATCTACAATTATTTATAAATAACGGTAATGAGAATGATTATGCTGAGATTATAAAGAAATGCCCGAATATTACCGAAATTTACATAACTGAATCTCTTAAAATAAATTGGTCAAACAAAAATTTTCTCTTATCTTTTGCTCAAAATAAAACTTTAATATCTCTAGACGTAGGTGGCTTGAATTTTAATAAGAGAGATCCTGTAATGAAAAGGGAGTTGGCTGAGCTTTTTGATGGTCTCATAAAAAATAAGAAATTAAAAAATTTATTGATGGATAATTGTGATATTCGCGATGCCGCCGCTCCTCATATTGCTCAGCTACTAATAGAATCCTCTATTGAAAAAATCTCCTTGGTTAGTAATCTTTTAACCTCACAAAGCGCTTTCAGCCTAGCAAACGCTATTCGAGAATCAAAAACAATCAAAATACTAGATTTAAATGAGAACTACTTTGATGAAGAAGGAATTGAAATCCTTACCTTAGCTGCAAAAGAAAAACAAATTACAATAAGTCTTGATAGTCAGCATAAATCAAGAAAACCTCCTCCATTACCTCTTTCCATTAAACCAGTAGAGAAAACAGAAAAGCCAATAAGCGCAGCAGAAGTAAAAGAGATACCGACGCTAGATATGCACCTTAATGATTTTTTCTCACTTACAAAAATTGAGTTTACCCTTGTCCGAAAAGACAAACTAGTTATCTTAACTTTTTCAGGCCATGCTAATGAGATAACCAATTTAATTAAGCTGCTAAAGAAAGCTAAATTTAATAGCAAACAACTTAGTCTACAACAGGAAAAAGGCAAGACCACGGTCGTCTTCATGGACTCAGAAGCAAGTTTTACAAATTTTTTCATCCATCAAAAAAAATTCATGCAACTGTTTAATGAATACAAAAAATCACTTTATAACCAAACAGCAAGCAAAAGTGAACAAATACAAAAAGAGACTAACAATCAAAATGTGAGGGAAGAAACTTTCTTTCTTTGCAACTTGGATGAGAATGAACAAGCAGAATGGCAGCAGAATTTACACAAAGCATTTTGTCGCGCCAAAGAAATCCACATTGAGTGGAAAGCGGCAGAGAAATGTTTTTATATTACTCTCTCCGAGCAAAACATTTTCACTATCTTACTACCAAAAAGAGAACATGCCCACCCCCTAGAATTTATTATCTCATCTCAAAAACTTAAAGTGGATTTATTTAATCTGTTTAAAAAAGCCTTTAATGAAAATAAGGAAGGAACGATCGAATCAGCAGATTCTTATTTTAAAATTTACCCCAAAGAATCGAAAACAACAATTCATGAGCTAAACCGTCAGGTTTTTGCATACCTTAAGGCGAATGCCTCCCCTACCACACCTATTAATCTCTTCTCTCATGCTGAAGTACGTGAGGTATCTGCTCAAAAAGAACAGCCAGAAACCCTCTCTAACTTATCAAATGATATCGCTACTAATCAAATGGAGGTAACACCTGAAAATATCAAACACTTATTTTCTGAATTTACCCATAAAGAAAATCCTTTTGATTTTTTAAATTTATTAAAGTCTACTGAAAATAAGTTTGTTTTTACTTTCTCCAAAAAGGGAGTACAACGCATAGGACAAATTGAAACCGATATTTTTTTCAGATCGCTTGTAACGACGCTTAATCCAACAAATACTGATTTTATCAAATACAATAACTATAATGATAAACCAATTATCACCATTTACTTAGCTAAATTAAAGGACTTAAATTTTTTTTACGACCCCAAAACAAAGGAACTGAAAGAAGAATTAAGAGAAGCATTCGAAAACCATATTGAGACAGAAACAAACCAACAGTCAGCCGACAATTTTATTTTAGTTGCTAATGATCCCATACGGACTAATGATAAACCTGATACGCAGGTTAAAAAAACACCCGATATCTCTGAAAAAAAGTATAGTGTCACCAATTTTATTAATTGCATCGATAAATTTGATAATGAAATTAAAGATAATATTCGCTTTCATCTTCAAAAACTCAACCAAATTGATATTCTTTTTACGAGTGACAAATATAATGAAACTCAGAAGCAAATATTATATTTTGCCTACCTGATACATGCCTTCCGTATTCTTGAAACCACCATCCGATACTCAAATTATTTCACTAAGCTATTAAACGAATTGCGCAATAACATACGCCATTATTATTATGATTTTCAAAGCCACCTTAAACTCATTAAGCCTCTTATGGAAGCCATTCAAGCCCTCTACTCTGGAATAAAATTTAACGCTTCTACTAACGCAACGAAAAGTATTACCATCTATCTTCCCCTTGCTATAGATAAATTTAAAAATGCGATAGATACTTTAAAAAATTATGAAAATAATGAGACAACTTTAAATCAAGTACAATATGATGATGTCTTAGATGAAAATATTTTAAAAGAAATAATAAATGCAAAGTTTGAACCAGAGGATTTACATTACGATGCGATCTTAATGCTATGCACTATGTTAGCGGAGTCTAACACTCGTTCTAAATTTAGAGATTTATATAGGAAGTTTCATGAAGATCTTAAAACTCCTTATGAGATATTTAGAAATCGATTGTATGAAGTGTATAAACCTCTTTTCGCAGATCTTTTAAATACGCCTGGCGATTACCTAATAAAATTTATACAATAGTAAACGCTACTTAAAGAGCACAAAATTTATTCATTCTTGGAAGTGATGCAGTTTGATCTCGCCCGTTGTCCCATCTAGATATTTTTTCCATAGCGAACGGTACCCCAACATTGATCTTCATTAAGAAGGATGTTATCTTTTTATGCATTATTTAATTCTACTGACGAATATTTATATGACCAAAGAAAATATTGAAAGTAAGAGACAAGATTTATTAAAAAACCATATGAGAAGAATCAAAGATCTCACTTTATTCCTTATTCGTAACTACAATTTAGATTTAAGCAGCAAAGATCTTGATGATGTAGCATTACAATGGATGTTACGTGCCAAAACGATTTTACAAATGAGACATATTTGCGAGGCTTTTTATAGAGGAAGTTTGTTTTATAATAGCGATATAAATCATTTTGCTCATTCAGAAAAGAGTCATTATGTATCAACTAGTACTATAGAATCACTTGTTCCAGATTACTATCTACGAAACGGGGTAAAAATACTAGTTTCAAATTCATATATGATTAATGATCATAATAATGATCCTTATGCTATTCTTTCCCAATTGCTGTTTAATCGCACAAGCTTTGAATGTAATGGCTCTACACAATTACCTTATTATTTCAATATCAAGGATTTACTAATCGAGCGTTATGGTGATGAGATAGGAGTCAAATATTTTAATAAACTTTTCGGAGCAAAACTTGACGAAGAACATAACCTGAATAGATTACGCATAGGCCTGATGGGAAATTATTTTACCCCTGATCCACAAGATTTCTCGCCTCTATACTATTTCATTACTGCTTATCGCGGTATAAGCTTAGAAGGATTGATTAAAAACCCAGATCTTTATCTAGGCCTGAAATTGGGTATAGGAGGTCAAAAAGATTATAGTCTTAAACATCCTGCCGGTAGTGGTCAAGGTTGGAATGCAATTTTTGTTGGACTTAATTTAAAAAATGAGCCTTTATTTCTTGTCGCCCGTGAGGTGGGCCAAGACTATTTGTTAACTTATGATGAAATTATAAAATTAACAAATTATGAATTCGATCGTCTACCAGAAAGTCAAAAAAGAAAATTTGCTTCTCTTGAAAGTAATGCTTCAAACACCGGCGGTTTGTTGGATTATGCGATAGAATTTTCTATGGATAAAATTAAACTATTGCTCACAGATTTCGATTTATGTTTATCCGAAGTTAAAAAATTTTGCGATGACTATTATAACAAATTTTACAAAACAGCAGGATTAACTCCATTACCAACTACTTATTCTTATCCTTATTATAAAAGTAAAAATATTATTCGAGAAACACAAGATGATATATATATTGACACACCAAGGTTTTTTCACGCCAAAAACAGAAAAGATCCATTAAATCCGATAATACAAGATGATGCCAAGCTTCATATTTCTTATAGAAAATCTGCTTCATAAGGCCAGTAAGAAAATTTATCGACCATTAATTTTTGCGATCATTCCACTTTTTTATTTTTTTGAAATGCCAAAAAGTGCAGAAGTCAGGAAGAGGCATTAATATTAGAATCAATAGACACTTCCCTCCCCAAGCGAGTAGGAGGCGGCTCACGCCGCCGTCCTCTCACACCACCGTACGTGCGGTGTCGCATACGGCGGTTTAAGTTAACGTTTCAACAACATCGCTTGTTGTTCCAG
>JAJPJH010000005.1 GCA_021324335.1 Gammaproteobacteria bacterium | reverse complement strand
ACGAATAGCAACCCGATATGAAAAAAAATTATCACATTTTTTGGCGTTGACACAATTTGCTGCTTCCATGATATGGATACGTTAATTGACGACACGTCCTAATGCTGTTATAACATTATTTAGAAAGATGAGTGGTGTTTCTGCCGCAGAAATAGGATTAGCCATCGCTAAAGATATAAAAGCAGATATGGCTATTATTAATGAATTTGAAGATAGATCAATTCCTCTTCCTCTAAATTCTAAGCGTCCATAATAGAACCGTCATTGCGAGTGAAGCGATCCAGCATGCTAAATTATTAACTTCCTGGATTGCTTTAATGGCGCATGAAATTGATGAGCTAAATTTGTGATGGGATTGCCTTCCATTCCATGAATCCATGTAGCACCACGTCCTACTGTCAAACCAAGTGAATCATCTGGACAAATCCGGCCTCCCGATCGAGCCCGGGCTTCCAAGATAGTGACATCAAATCCGCTTTGAATCAGATCTTGAGCTGCAGCAAGGCCGGCGATTCCAGCGCCTATAATTAAGATTTTGGGTTTAGTCATAAAATTTAAGTCTTATCAATCACTATGGGAGATATCACTATCATATTTACATACAAATTTAAATCTATAATTTTTATGAGATTAGCAAGTAGCAGTTTTTAAGTTTTTGAATAATAAGGACATTAAAGATAGTTATTCGTATAATTCGAATATTTCGTTTATTTCGAATAATATGCTACACTTTTATATAAGAAAAACAGACTGGAGTATTCTAACCATGCGCGCACCAACACCCAAAAAAGACGTTATCCTGCCAACAGATAAAGATATCATGTTGGCTGAAGAGTCGAGCCAAAAGCTTTCTGCCTATATACGGTCAACAAAGGAACCTGCTCTCCAATTAATTAGGAAGGGTAAAAGCGGCGAAACAATCATGTTACCTGCCTCTGCTTTGCGATTATTGATGGCCATTTTATCTCAAATGGCGCGTGGTAATGCCGTCACAATCATACCAGTACATGCTGAATTAACCACGCAGGAAGCAGCAAACCTGCTAAATGTCTCTAGACCATTTTTAGTTAATCTTTTGGAAGAAGGTAAAATTCCATTCAGGCGAGTGGGTTCTAGAAGGCGAGTATTGGCAAAAGATGTATTGAGCTATAAGCAAGATATTGATAAAAAGCGGCTGGAGACTCTCGAAGAACTAGCTAATGAGGCACAAAAACGTAATATGGGATATTAATGGATGACAAATTTTGCTGCTTTATATGATGCATGCGTGTTATATCCAGCACCGTTACGTGATTTATTAATGTATCTTGCTTTAACCGATCTTTATCAAGCGAAGTGGACAAACGAAATTCATGATGAATGGATCAAAAACGTATTGGCTGATAGAAAAGACCTTAGCAAAGCCTTATTGGAAAGAACGCGTCATTTAATGAATAGTCATGTTCGTGATTGTTTAGTGGATGGATATCAAGATTTAATCCAAATTTTATCAATTCCTGATAAAGATGATAGACATGTATTAGCGGCTGCGATACATGCCAAATGTTCAATCATTGTGACATATAATATAAAAATATAAAAGACTTTCCAAAAAAATCCTTGCCAAATATAGTATCGAGGCTCAACATCCAAATGAATTTATAATGCACTTAATTGATATTTCCTTTGAAACTATTTGTGCGGCAGTAAAAAGACATCGACTTACCCTAAAAAATCCACCAAGAACAGTAGACGAATATTTGGAAACACTTGCAAAGCAATCACTAAATCAAACGGTAGAGCTACTGAATTCATGGAGAGAATATATTTAATAAATTTCTGTAACCGTTCGCGCCGAGGAGCGTGCAAAGCACGCGTCCCGAGGCATTAATCCCATTTTTCATTAAACTCTCAAAATTTGGATTGGTAGCAAGATAATCGACTACTTTGTAGCTCTATCCAAGTATCCAAGTACGCCTCTTGTTTCTTTTCCAAAACAGCCATTCGAATAGCGCTCGCCGTTTCAAAATGATTATTTTTCCATGCAAGACTTGCTGGCTTCATCAATTCTGGAAAAGCACCTTGTCTTACTTCTGCGCCTTTCTCTATTAATAACAAAGCAATCTCTGTCATGCCTTTCATAGCTGCAATTTCTAAGGCAGATTGGTCTTTCTGATTGAGCGTATTTAATGGAATACCGGCATGGATTAAATAACGAGCAAAATCTAGTTTGTTATTTAACAAAGCAATTTGTAGCAAAGAATTCCCCTCTTCGGCTTTAAAATTTAATCCGATATTTTCTCTAAAAAAAGTATCCCAGGATTTTTTTATTGCTTCTATCTCCACGTTTGCTTGCGCTTCCAGACAGGTGATACTGGAGCAAATTTCTTGACAAGGATCAAAAAGCTCCCACGCAGACTCATAACAACAAGTTGACTCTTTTATTTTTATTAAAATAGCCTCTTTAAAAAGCTCAATGGCCTTAAGATGGTTAGGTTTGCTGGCTGCGCCTGCGCCAGTTCCGTTTTTATAAATGAAAGCAAGATAGTACGAAGCAATAACCCCACCACTATTAAGAGATTGTTCATAATATTCTTGTGCTTTAAGATTATCAATCGGACCTAAACAGCCCCTCTGATATAAGAGTCCAAGATAAAAACTAGCGATATTTGAAGGATTGTTGGCTAAAGCTAATTCAAGATATTCTTTTGCCTTGAGATAATCAGGTTCCCCTTCTATTTGTCCAATATATCCTCTTGCATACAAGATACCTAAATGTAAAAGAGCAGATATCCGTCCTTTATCAGCAGCCATTTCAAACCATTCTTTAGCCTTTATATAATTCGGCGAACCATTTACCTGATCAATATGCCCATTGCAATACAGGTGGCCTAAATTTTCCATTGCAATTTCATTACCCAATTCAGCAGCCAGCTCATAGTATGCTCTTGCTTTTAGATAGTCATAACATCCATCCTCTTTTTTAAGGTAACCATGATCATATAACCATCCTAGATTGTAGAGAGCTCCACTATTATTACCAGCGGCAGCCAATTCATAATATTCTTTCGCCTTGAGATAATCAGGCGTCCCATTTATCTGACCAACGAACCCTCCAAAATATAAGTATCCAAGATTATTATTAGCTTTCTTCAGACCACGTTTAACAGCAAGTTCATAATAGGTTTGGGCTTGAAGATAATTGGGTATACCATTTTCTTTTCCAATTAATCCTTTTTCATACCATTTAGCTAATCTATAAGCTGCCTTGCTATGACCAAATTGAGAGGCTTGCTCATAGAGAGCTTGTAGTACTGAAAAATCATATTCCCCCAATTGTTTGTTCTTGTACATTTTCGCTAAATTATAGGGAGCATATTGATTATTCAACTTTATGCCTAATTCAAAATATTCTGTTGCTTTTAAATAATCAGGGATGATCTGCCCCGCGTTTTGTAGACACTAAATTCTAAAATCCGCAAGTCAGTTCATATTGCTCAGGCGATTGATAGCCAAGAAACGAATGCTTGCGTTGCCGATTGT
>JAJPJH010000023.1 GCA_021324335.1 Gammaproteobacteria bacterium | reverse complement strand
TAGTTATTTCCAATACACCTTGTTTTGATTTGGCGCTAATCTGTGTGCTATCCGCTTCCGTTGGTAAAGTGATTTGCCGGTAAAACAAGCCTTGCATACGTTCCACCCGATAATAAGTTCCTTTTTCCTCTTCATGTATTTCCTCTCGTTTTCCCTTAAGAGTTAGCACATTATTTTCCATGGAAATTTCTATATCTTTTGGATCCACACCTGGTAAATCCACAAAAACTAGAAATTTATCTTTTTCTTCGCGTATGTCTATAGCAGGTAACCATTGCCCTCTCATTCCTTTGCTTGTTTCCAAGTCAAATGTACGCTGCCATAAGTTTTCCATTAAGGTATGCATATCATTTATCAACTTCGCTGGTTCATAAGGTATTAACGTTGCCATATGTCATCACCTCCAAACATTTATCAAAGTCGATTATTTTTTTACTTCCAATTTTTATTATAAGAGCACCTGTGCGAATTTCAAGAGGGTATAATTATTTGATTTATTTTGAAAATATTTTCTAATGATCAGCTATCTCTATTGGCGTTGATGGCTTATTTTTTTCTAATAAACCTATTAATGGAATCATCAATAAAAAGCACCCCATAATAAATGCAAATATATTTACAAACGAAATCATAGCAGCTTGTCGATATAACTCTTCGCTTAATATGACGGCACTTAATGCATCCGTGGATTGTAAATTTAATGGATTGAGATAGTGAGATAAGGCTGGATTATACGTTTGTACGGCACCACCTAATGTATGCCAGAAAACTTGTGTGCGGCGAGTGAAAAGTGTAATCACAATTGAAATACCGATGGAGCCGCCGAGAGTACGTAATAAATTATATAAGCCCGCAGCTTCTGTACGTAAATGAGCTGGGAGTGTGGCATAAGCGATGGTAGAAAGCGGAACAAAAACCATGCCGAGTCCAAAACCTTGAATGAACATCGGCCAAATTAACCAGGTTGTGCTGACATCTAACGAATAATGGGTAGCTATCCACATGCTGAGTACATTAATCAAAATACCCGTGACAATGAGTGCACGTGGATCGACACGCGTAATCAATTTGCCTACAATTATCATGCTAATCATTCCGCTAATACCGCGCGGGGCAAGCATCAATCCAGTCGTGAGAGCAGGATAATTGAGAAACCCTTCCATCATCATAGGTTGTATCACCGTCATGCCGTACATAGCTAAACAAAAAATAGAAAGAATAATACTGGAAATGGTGAAATTCTTATCTTTAAAAATAGCTAAATTAAAGATAGGCTGTTGCTTGGCATGGATGTTATGCAAAATAAATCCGAGAAATGCGGTGATAGTAATATAACTCACCAAGCAAATAGAACTAGAATTAAACCAATCAGCTTGATTGCCGCGATCTAAGACATATTGCAAACCGCCAATAGCAAGCGAGATGAGGATTAATCCTATCCAGTCTGTTTGTCGATTGCGTATCTGTGTATTGGGTAAAACATTAGCTAGCAGCAAAGTGAAAATACCAACTGGAACGTTCACATAAAAAGTCCAACGCCAATTTAAAATATCCGTGAGATAACCACCCAGTGTAGGGCCTAAAATAGGTCCAACCATGACGCCAATTCCCCAAATTGCCATCGCCTTGCCGCGTTCTTCTGGAGGAAAAATATCCGCGAGGATGGCTTGAGATAAAGGTACTAAACCAGCGCCAAAAATGCCTTGTAATAAACGGAAAAACACAATTTCAGTGAGAGAAGTAGAAGCACCACATAAAGCAGAAACGACAGTAAAAGAAGCAATCGATAAAATTAAATATTTTTTCCTACCTAATCGGTCAGATAAATAACCTGTAAGCGGCATGCAAATAGCAGCAGACACAATGTAACTCGTAAGCGTCCAGGTGATTTCATCTGAAGAAGCACCTAATGAGCCTTGCATGTGAGGTAAGGCGACATTGATGATCGTGGTATCAATGATTTCCATCAATGCCGCAGCCATGATGACCCCGGTGATCAACCATCGATCGAGAGGTAAGAGCGATTTGTAAAGTGGTACGTCTGTCATGAGGTGGTTGATCGGTCTTGTGTAGAATGTAAATTTAAAGTAACGGTGACTGACGTACCTATTCGTAATGGAAAATGCGGATCGGGATTAAGAATATGGACACGAACTGGAACACGCTGGGTGACTTTCACCCAATTCCCCGTTGCGTTTTGAGGTGGCAGTAAAGAAAAGACTGTACCTGCTCCACCGCTAATACTTTCTACCACCCCTTGGAAAGAATGATGCGGGTACATATCGGCTACAATAGTGGCAGTTTGTGTCGTTCTAACTTTTTCTAACTCTGTCTCTTTAAAATTAGCATCAACCCAGAATTCGTTATCACTAATTAATACAAAGAGTGCATCGTTTTCAGAAACAATCCCGCCTTCGCGGACAGTCACATTGGTTACCCAGCCGCTCGTAGGTGCAGTGATTTTGGTGTATCTCAAATTCAGATCAGCTTGTGCTAATTGAGCTTTTGCTTGCTCTACTTTGGCTAATGCTGTTTTATAGTTCGCAATAGCATTATCTCCATCTTGCGGCGACAAAAACTTCTTCTTAACTAAGGCTAACACACGCGTTTGCGTATTCGCTGCGTTATCTAGCTCAGCAGTAGCGAGAGCCAGCTCAGCTTGTGCTGAATTAACTGCTAACTGAAAAGGTTCCGGATCAATGTCAAACAGAGGATCATTTTTTTTGACATATTGATTATTGACGACATATAAACGCACTACTTTGCCGGTAACTCGAGGAGCAATTTGGACGATATTAGCATTGACATAGGCATCATCCGTGCTGAGATAGTAATGCTGATAAATTTGCATCCCCAGCCAAGTCAGCGCACTTACAACAAAAAAGGCGATGATGACCCATTTTTTAAAATTTTTACTCATGACTAATTCCGCCAAATTAAACTATAAATCAGCATTATCAAGATGAATCCGCTAAAAAAGGTGAACCATCTATCTCGCATTACAAAATAAAACCATGCAAGTATAGCAACCCGCAGCAGTTGAGTCATGACTAATATGAGCAATCCTAGCTCAATAATACCAGTAGGGGAGAGCGTAAAAGCGCTATAGCAGATTTTTTTAATGCTTAATTGATAGGCTTCAGCTTGCAGTAATTCCATCTGTAAAGGGTCACTGCCATAGTGGATTAAATAGAATATACCTCCGACGATGACTAACCCTAAGGCAATAGAAATGCCAATTAACAGCATTATGCCGAGGGTTTTTTGCATCTTTTCAGGAGAATACATGGTTAAAGTGTTCCTGTAATAGCTTTATAAAGCATTTGTAATCCGATTAAGCAAATGACGATGCTAAAAATAAGCCGTAAGGTACGATGATGCATGCGAGTTAAGATTTTCGCCCCACAAAAAGAACCAGCAATAACCCCAATCATAACGGGAAAGGTAAGAGTAGGATTAATATAGCCATGTGAAAAATAAATACCTGCACTGACAGCTGCTGTAATGCCAATCATAAAGTTACTGGTGGTCGTAGCGACTTTGTAAGGCAAGCGTAAAGCTTGGTCCATTGCCAATACTTTGAGAGCCCCTGACCCAATGCCTAATAAGCCAGAAAAGACACCGGCTAAACCCATGATTACCATTGCATAAGGAACATGTTGGACATAATAAGCTGTTAGCTTTTTACCTAGCGGGTAAGTGCCATTTAAATTTAATTTTATAGCCCAGGGATGCGAGGTGGGGTATTCTTCATGCTCTTCCTTGCGTTTCACTGTTAAATAAGCAGAAAAAAATAAGACGAGACTGAATAAGATGGCGAGCAATGTTTTTGAGAGCATAGCAGTCATTAAGGCCCCTATTAAAGCACCGATCACCGCGGCTGTTTCAAGAAAAATGCCTATACGTAAATTGGTATAGCCTTCTCGCAAATAGGCAGCAGCGGTTCCCGAGGAGGTTGCCATAACGGATATCAAGGAGGCACCCATAGCGAAATGGATATTAATATGAAATAACAGCACCAGCACTGGAATAACAACAACGCCCCCTCCCAGCCCCGTCAATGCTCCCACTAAACCGGCTAGGAAAGAAAAAAATAGCAACAGAACAGAAAAGGTGATAATGGTCAAAAAGTGCTCCCAATTAATCATTTTTTCCTTATTAAATAGGATTTTAGACTTAAAATCCCTGAGTGAACAGTAAAAACCGCCGATATAAGGTACAATAAAACCATGAAGCTAAAAAAATAATAAGGAGTAACAATCATGCGAACCGGGGAGAATGGGCTTGTTTTTATTGCCATTCTACTAATGTTTTTTCCTTTTATGACGGCTTATAGTCAATCCTCATCCTCTAGCTTGGGTTGCTCTGAAGAGGGGTACCATTGCATACACGCAAAACGCGGCCAATCATGGGAATCCCTCTTTCCGGATGATACGGAACGCGGCATTGTGATGCGGGTGAATCATACTAACCAAGAGCTTTATCGTGGTGAGACGGTAAAAGTGCCAGATGATTTGGCGGATACCACCTTGTTAGACCAATCCCCTTTGCCGCGGCAAATAGAACCTGCTGGTGAAAAAGAGATCGTCGTAAACTTGAATGTTCATGCCTGGGGGGCTTACGATGCAGATGGTTCGTTGGTACGTTGGGGGCCTGCGACAGGCGGTTCAAACTGGTGCCGTGATATTGATCGTCCTTGTCGGACAAAAGTAGGTACTTTTCGTATTTATTCATTAGGCAGCAGTAGTTGTGTTTCGACCAAATTCCCTGTGCCGCGGGGCGGGGCACCTATGCCAT
>JAJPJH010000084.1 GCA_021324335.1 Gammaproteobacteria bacterium | reverse complement strand
CAGATTCCATCTCGCGATGGACACCCTTGCCTAGACTCGCACTTCCGATCTCCACGGCGTGCAGCGGACTTTCACCGCCTAGAATTGCGCCATGCTTGGCGCACAAATAAACAGCCTTTGCCGGCTTAATTAGCCGGCAAAGGATTGATATTTGATTAATAATTAGCCAAACCCGTTAAGAAAACCCTCTAAGCCCTTCGCTATAATGAGAATAGAAGAGATTTTAACCGAATCTCACAGAAGAGGAGGGGTGTATGAAAATTAAAACAGTTAATGCAGCTTCGAAACAACCTCTTGTGAACACGAAACTTCAATTACAAGTAAAAGGAAAGGATAGTGGTTTCCTTTCTGTTATGACGGACCAACGCGGTGAATTTCAACTGGATGATAAATACAAAGGTCAATATATCTCCGCTCTCATCGGTAGCGGCACTCCAAGTCCCGGCATCACAGCTAGTGATGGGGGCACGCTTACTGTAGCAACCACGGATAAAAGTAAGGAAATGCCAAAACAAAAGGAAACATGGAAGTAAGTGTCATTCAAAACTATAACTAAAATCTAGTTGCCATAATGGGCCATTTCACATGGCCCATTTTTCCTCAATATTTACAAAACCACCCCATTCAAGCGATACTGGTGAGCATGACTGACCAAGATCAGATACAGTATGATGCAAATGCGCACCAATTACGCTGTCAAGGTGAATGGGACCTTGCTCATCTTCCCCATTTACAACAAATCTTAGGTTCTTTATCTTGGCCTACTCAAGGTGAATTAGTTACTGATGGCAGCGGTATCAAGAAGATGGATAGCGCGGGTGCATGGATACTCACCCAATGGCGCGACAAATTAAAACAGCAAGGCATCAACGTCGATTTTCAACATTTCGCTAAAGAGCAGCAGAATTTAATTTCTCTCATCCAACATCAACTTGAAACAGAAGGGACGCTTCCCAAGGTAACCCCCTTACCCTGGCTAGGGAAAATAGGGAAAGTAACAATCGATTATCTGGCCCAGTTTCAAAAGTATCTGGCTTTTGTTGGTCAACTTTCATTAGAAGCCTTACGCCTGGTAGGCCATCCTTCCCATTGGCGTTTCCCGGCCTTAGCAACAGTGGTTTATCGAAATGGCTACCAAGCCTTACCTATCATTGCCTTATTATCGTTAATGATAGGTGTGGTCATGACTTACCAGATGGGGCTGCAGTTGCGGAATTATGGCGCCAATATTTATATTGTCGATTTGCTGGGTCTTTCTATCCTCCGAGAATTTGGCCCGTTATTGACTGCTATTATGGTCGCAGGTAGAACCGGTTCTGCCTTTACAGCCCAATTGGGTATTATGAAAATCAATCAAGAAATCGACGCCCTGGACACCATGGGGGTTACCTCAGCAGAGTTACTGTTATTACCCAGAATCCTTGGCCTTTTTATTGCTTTACCTTTACTAACCGTCTGGTCCGATGTCTTTGGAGTCATCGGTGGGATGATGATGTCAAATAATATGCTAGGTATTACGTGGTACGATTTTCTCCATCGCTTTCCTCAAGTGATTCCTCTCAAAACATTTTTATTAGGCCTGGGCAAAGCACCTGTCTTTGCGCTTATTATTGCAAGTGTAGGATGTTTTCAAGGTATTCAAGTAAAGCAAAATGCTGACAGTGTGGGACAAAATACGACTAAAAGCGTGGTTTTAGCGATTTTTTTTATTATTGTCGCTGATGCATTCTTCTCCGTTCTTTTCAGTAAGTTAAAACTATGAAACGCCCGAACGATCCGATTATTGAAATTAAAAACTTAAAAACCTATCTAGGCGGCTCGTGGGTTCATAAGGATGTAAATTTAACAGTGAATCGTGGAGAAATTTTAGGGATTGTAGGGGGTAGTGGATCTGGAAAAACCACGCTTCTTCGCGAGATGTTATGTTTAACACCTGTTGCCTCAGGCTCCATCCGTATATTTAATGAAGAAGTGGTCAATGCCTCTCGGAAAGTGTTACTTTCTGTTCAGCGCCGTTGGGGTGTATTATTTCAGCAGAATGCATTGTTCAGCTCATTAACTTTACTAGAAAATGTTGCTTTTCCTCTCAAAGAACATACCGAGCTAGATGCCACTAGTATTAACGATCTAGCTTTACTTAAAATTCTCATGGCGGGACTTTCAGCCGATGCAGCTGTTAAATATCCTTCCGAACTAAGCGGTGGGATGCAAAAACGTGCGGGGCTTGCGCGCGCCATCGTATTAGATCCTGAATTAATCTTCTTAGATGAACCAACGGCAGGCTTAGATCCGAATACGGCAGCAGAGTTTGATGAGCTTATATTGAATTTACAGAGTACAATGGGGTTAACTATAGTCATGATTACCCACGATTTGGACAGTTTATGGCGGGTGACCAATCGAGTGGCGTTTTTAGGGGAGGGCAAGGTATTGTGTGTCGACCCCATGTCTAAATTGGTCAAGAATCCAAATCCTATGATCCAAGCATTTTTTAGTGGGCCGCGCGGGCGCGTAGCGGAAGAAAGTTACCAACATGGGGGCCAGGACCATGGAAACTAACGTTAATTACACGATAGTAGGTGCTTTTGTTATCATCTTGATCGCTGCGACAGTCTTAGCCATCGTTTGGCTGTCATCGGGGTTTTCTTTTGAGCAATTCAATACCTATGCTATTTATATGAATGAATCTGTTTCTGGCCTGAATGTCGATGCTTCGGTTGAATATAATGGAGTGGAAGTCGGTAGCGTTAAAAGCATTGATATTGACCCTCGCAATCCTGAAGTTGTCGAAATTTTAATAAGTGTTAAAAATACGACTCCCATTACCCAAGGGACAACAGCCATGTTGGGTAGCAAAGGGATCACAGGTATTGCCTATGTTGCCTTAAAAGATAAAGGGACCAATCTCAATCCTTTAACACCTCCTCCTGGACAACCCTATCCTGTGATTAAAACCATTCCCTCATTTTTCGTTCGTATCGATACGACATTAAGTATGTTAAGTAAAAACTTCAGCAAGTTGAGCGATTCTATCCAATCTCTTTTAAATCCTGAAAATCAAGAGGCGATCAAACAAACACTGGCTAATTTAAAGGAAATTACTGGGACTTTAGCTGAGAACAGTAAAAAACTAGATGGAATTTTAGAAAATACTTCTAAAGCTACTCAGCAACTGACGCCTTTAATGCAATCAGGTACAGGGGCCTTTAGAATATTTGAAACCCAAACCTTACCTGAAATGTATCGCTTAATGTATAACTTGAATAATATGTCGCGCTCAATCACTGAAATGACGATTGAAATTAAACAAAACCCATCGATATTAATTCGCGGTTCAACCCCGCAACCGTTAGGCCCAGGTGAAAGGAGATGAAGTTAATGATGAAAAAATCCTTCGTCGTCTGCATGATAGGAGGTGTATTAATGCTTTCAGGTTGTTTATCTCCCGTGAAAACTACACCTGAATCCACTTATTTTATTAATTCCGTGCCTTCTTATATCCCTCAACATCGGACCCATCCTATTACTTTATTGGTAATGCCACCAGATACGGTGGCGGCTTATAATACGCCAGAAATGGCTTATACGGTTACACCGCATCAAATAGCCTATTTTGCGAATAACCGTTGGGCAGAAACCCCTTCTCAGATGTTGCTACCTTTAATGGTCCAGACTTTGCAAAATACCCACTATTTCCATGCTGTTGTCACACCACCTTTTATGAGTCAATATGATTATGTTTTAAATACGCAGATTTTATCCTTGCAACAGGATTTTACTTATCGACCAGCGGTCGTTAGAATAACGCTGCGCGCACAGCTCAGCCGAGTAGCTAACAACCGAGTGATTGCCACCCAGCAATTTTCTGTGGTAGAGCCTATCCGGCAATCTACCCCTTATGGTGGTGTGCTGGCAGCGAACCAAGCAGCGGAAGAATTAATGAGAAAGTTAGCTGAGTTTTGTATTAAAAAGATATAAAGAAAGAATGAAAGTTATGCAAATCGTCAATATCGCCGGTTATAAATTTATTTCTTTGCAAGCATTAACCACCTTGCGCAGTCATTTTCTAACACGATGCAATCAATTGGCATTGAAGGGGACTATTTTATTAAGTCATGAAGGTATTAATGTCAATCTTGCAGGGACCCCCGACAATATTGATACTTTTAAAGCTGATCTAAAATCAGATGCCTATTTTGCGGATATGACTTTTCGCCAAAGTTATTCTGCTACCCAGCCTTTTAAGCGCTTAAAAGTGAAGCTGAAGAAAGAAATTATTACGCTGCGCCAATTGCATGTTAATCCTGTGGAAGGCCGTGCACCGGCTATTGCGCCTGAAACATTTAAGCAATGGCTGGATGAAAAACGGGACATCACGATTTTAGATACACGTAATGAATATGAAATCGAAATGGGTGCGTTTAAAGGAGCAGTGAATTTACATATCAATCATTTTGTAGAATTTCCTAAGGCGATTGAGCAGGTTGAGCGAAATAAGCCTATTGTGATGTATTGCACAGGTGGCATTCGTTGCGAGAAGGCAGCATTGTATATGATGAGCCAAGGATTTTCTGAAGTTTATCAATTGGACGGTGGTATTTTAAATTACTTCACCCAAGTAGGTAATGCTCATTATGAAGGTGGTTGTTTTGTGTTTGATGAGCGAATTGCAGTAAAAACTGATTGAGTAACTTAGGATCACATGAGCTAATCTTATGATCCTAAGTATACTAAAATATAATTTTTTATTTATTAAAAGATGGTGTATGTTCATTTAAAAATTCATTTTTATTAATACCCTTCACAGTCACAGAAGCAGGATAGTCCGGAGAAGGAAAAGCCCTTAACGTGGATATTGAACGCGAGTTAAAGTCAGATGCTTTATTAAACGGTGCTCTCATTTCTACAAATGCCTTTACATTAAAAGTTAATGTATTAACATCCCAGTAATTTTTGAACCCCTCAACTTCATGAACCTCACCATTTAATTTAAATTCTATTTTATCTTCCTCTAAATCATACCACGTGATATTAAGTGAAGCGGTAGATTTTCCCTTCATAATTTGCGCCATGCCAAAATCGGTATTTATCTCATCTAAAAATGATTCCAAACTAGTGCAATTATTTTCTGGGTAAAAATAATTCTTCGTTTCGTCTCCGAAATTTGCTCTGATTCGAATGCCGGGACCATAATTTTTAGATGGCTGCACACTGTCAGGGTCGAGATCACAGAAAAAACCGCAATTATCCTTGCAATACTCAATGTGAACAATTGTTCCAGTAATAAGTTTTGAATCACTCGAAGCTTTAAAAGTTTCTCTAAGTATTTTTTCGATGTCAGAAAAATTATTTTTTAAATAGCTATCTTGTCGTGTGTTCATGATGAGCTCCTTAGTAATATTATTTTTGAAAGATGGAATTTTATATAAATCTATGAAGGTTGTAAAATTTTTTAATACTCTTCAATTTCGACTGCTACATACCTCCGAACCACCTAATTGATTACATTTTAGCAAAATTTATATTCACTCAAATTGTATCCAGTACTTGTAGACAGTTGGCTTTGGGTGTTGGGAGCATATCTTGGTTTGCGAGGGACATCCTTATTTAATAGTAAAAGGCAATTTGATTATACAAGTTGAAAAAATTCGAAATGAGGTGTATCTTAAAAAACTACCTAATTTAAATCTCTTTCTTCTAATCGGTCTGTAATGCATTTGTATTAATTATATCTGGCTTTCTATCACTATGAAGGAGGGGCATATGCGTGCTGGCAATCCTAATTTAGAACTAACTGAAATCATCATAGAAGAACAACCTGAAAGGAAGGATATGCTTTCTGATTTACCAATGGACATACTTTTGCAGATATTAAAATCTACCAGTTTTGAGGATGCCTTAAAGCTTGCGCAAACTTCTAAAAAGTTTAATGCTTTTATTCATAAAAACTTTTTAAATACTACTTATGGAGAAGCGTTAAGGTATATGGAGTGGCAAGAAGCTGAAATAAAACTTCTAGAAAAAGCGATGCATCAGTTAGAAACGCCTCCTACTTATTTTGCTATAAAAATGCTGGGTATAATGGCGCTTATTTCATGTTTGGCATACATTCAGCTCGCATACACACCCTTCGTAATGCTCATGCAAGGCCTCTCGAAGGGTAGCAAATCCCCCCTCCTACTTTATACGACAGGTCCTCTCCTCTTCCTACTATTCGTAGCTGGGGCTCTGGCCATGGCTTGGGGCGCATATGAGGCGCTGAGTCCAAGCCGCGCCCAACGGCGGCACCTTCTTGATTGGAACCGGGAGATTGATGAGGCTATTAAAAAGTTTATTAGGAATCATCAAAAGCTATTTGCTGAGGATCCTACACTTAATCCTTTACAACCTCCTTCACTACACCTTTCATCATTATCTGCGGCATTAAGAATCTTGGAGACGGCGATCAATAATGTAAAGAAAAATGCCGAGTACCTTAATCAATATCTCCTGGAACGGCGCTCAAGTTATCGCAATCAATTTAGCAGCGAAGATGTTGCCGAATTGGCGGAGCAAGGGAGAAGGGATCCGAATATTGTTAGTAATAATTTTGGAAATTATGCGCAAAACATGTTTGGATTTTGGATGCAGAATATCCGTCCTCAACAGCAAGCTCAACTGCGAGAAAAACTCCAATTATTTCAGCCAAATCAGCGGCAGGAAGAAGAGCAATTTGCGGGAGTAAGGCGCCGCCGCGCACGGCGTTCCTGAGGGGTGAGAGTGGGGTTTTGCAGTAATTATCTTTTTAAGTAATTATCTTTTTAAGTTTAAGCTAAATGATTTAATAAAATTTTATATATATCGATAGCTTGTAGTTCGCTATCAGGAAGAAGCTCTATTTGTTTACTAATGATCAGGGGTCCTTGTTCTGGCTTATCAGGATAGCGCCCATGTGAGCCTTTAACCAATGAAGCATCTAAGGGAATAACATCTAGCAGATATCGAAAGCCTAATTTCTTTTTAAGAAGCTTTAATGCCACTTTTAATTTGATCGCGCGGATAGCGGGATCAACAAATAGTTCTGCTGGATCATAACCTGGTTTACGATGAATATCGACTGTACGTGCATAATCAGGCGCTTTTTTATCATCTAACCAAAAATAATAAGTAAACCATGAATTTGCATCAGCAATGGCAATTAATTCTCCAGAGCGCGGATGGTCTAAATGATGTAACTTCTTTTCTTCTTCTCCTAATACTTGCGCAACCCCCGGTGTGTTTTCAATTAAGGTTCGAATTGCTGAGAGTTTACTTTTATCATTAACATAAATATGCGCCAACTGATGATCCGCAACGGCAAAGGCAGCACTTGCACCTGCATCTAATAATTCATGTCCTAATTCTTCTCTAACTTGGATATAACCATGCACTCGCAGGATTCGATTCAAGGAAATAGGATGATTAACTTCTGTAATACCATATTCTGATAATACAATGACTTGTGCCCCTCTTGCTTCATAAAACCGAATGAGATCGGCGCAAACTTGATCAATTTCTTGTAATTCTTTAGCAACATTTGGGTGGTAAGGGCCAACTCGTTGAAGTTCATAGTCTAGATGAGGTAAATAGATTAAAGTTAATGTCGCAGGTCTTTTTTCTTCGCTATACATGGCTGCTTTTGCAATCCAATCAGATGAGCGAATGGAAGTTTTAGGTCCCCAAAAATCAAATAAAGGAAAAGTACCTAATTTTGATTGCAGCTCTTCGCGTAATTCAGTTGGAAAAGTATAGCAATCTGAAAATTTTCGCCCATCAGCAGCATAAATAGGTCTTGGCGTAGAGGAGATATCAACCGTCGAGTACATATTATACCACCAGAAATGGTTAGCACAGATAAAGGAAGGATCCATGGCTTTTGCAACATCCCAAATTTTTGGTGAGGTAACTAAGTGATTAGACTGTCGCCAAAATTTAATTTCGCATTCCTCACGGAAATACCAACCATTTCCTACAATACCATGCTCACTAGGCCATTTGCCTGTGACATAACAACTTTGTACACTACAGGTCACTGCTGGCAGGGTAGGTTTAATATAAGCAATTTTTCCTTGCGATGACCAGTTAGATAAAAATGGAGTATACTCGCCAATTAATTCACGGGTTAAACCTACTACATTCAGAACGACTGTCTTTTTCATAATCTATCCTTATGCAGGTTGAAATTGCTGTAACACCCATTCATATTCCCTTTCTATAGAAGACACTATATCTAATTTTAATTTTGATGGCAAAACCTCCCATGTATACGTTTCAATTTCTAAATGATGGGTTGCTTTATTTTTTTGAATTAATTTTAAAACATTCCTAACATCATGTTGGGTTGATTGTAACGTTTGATAATTATCTAAAAAGATAGGAACATGAAAATGAGTTCGTAATTCATCAATTTGAGGCATATCTAAGTGCTTTAAGGCAAGATTTAAATCGGTAAAATGATGTAGCGAGCCATCTGTGTAATGTTCAACAACTTGATGTAAATAAGTACGATCGAGGAATTGTGCTAAATGTTTAGCAATTATCTTTCGACTACCGATATTGTTATTCAATTTACTCTTGAGAGCTGCACTAATTTGAATTTTACCAATCCGAATACCTGCCTCTGCTAATCGTTTAAAAACGTAAGCGGGTTCTTCAAATTCGACGGAAGAATGACAAATGTCGTAACATACCTGAACATGGTGGTATAAGTATTTTTCTGCACGTGCAGCTGATATATGAAGCAATGTAGCGAGATAAGGAGCACCGACTGGAATAAGCCATTGCTTGAAAAATTCCACGGCTTCATCTACTGTTTCAATTAAACAATCGGGTTCCGCTTCAATATCAATATGAAGAAATTTGCCCGTATGGTGGTAAATTGCCACCATTTCAGCAACAATCTGACAGAGAAACAAGGTTGCGGTTTGGAAAATTATTTCTTTCTCATCACTTGTTTCTACCCATGGTTTATAGGAAAGAGGGGTAGTGGAAAAACCACTTTCTCCATGAGGAGGCGTAAGTTCTGCTAAAATTTTCACAAGATTTAAGCAATAATCTCGACGAGCTGTTGTGAGCCAATCGGGTGCATAGACTTCTTCTTTTACTCGAGTATGATGGAAGCCACCATAAGGGAAACCATTGATCGTAAAGACATAGCATTGGTTTTCAATCAGCCAATTTTTAAAATTAGCTAATTCGGAGCCTTGTAACAATTCATTAGCAGCTTGATTGGACAACCTCAATCCAATGCCAAAAGGGTTGTTAGGCGCAAAATGAGTTTTTAACACGGGAACATATTTTTTGATGTTATTAGAAACTTCCACCCAGGTTTCTCCTGGGTGAATATTAGAGCAATAAGTCAAATGGAAAAAACCATTTTTACCAATTTTCATATTATATCCTAAGCGACTTTATGAAGTGTTTTTTTAAGGCGATCATTTTTAGGTTCGCTAGAAAATCTTTTCAAAAAATTAATCGCTTTTCGATAAAGATCAAAATTGGCAGAATGAATTTCTACGCCTTTTCCAATCTTGTCTAACATCATCAATGTTAATTCACCGCCTAAATGTTCACGAAATTCCACAAGTCCTTTAAAAATACTATCCGGATGATGAGGGTCATCCGTTTTATGAGATAACTCTGGAACATACAATGTAAAACCTAATGTTTTCAATGTGCTTAAAATTGTCCACCAATCGTCTTCTTGGAGAAGTCCAGTTAAGTAGGAATAGGTACTATCTAAAGCGACACCAATAGCAACTGCTTCGCCATGACGTAATCGATGGTTAGTTAATTGTTCCAGTTTATGTGCGGACCAGTGTCCAAAGTCTAAAGGTCGCGATGAACCTAATTCAAACGGATCTCCTTGCGTACCAATATGCAATAAATGCAATTCTGCTGATCGGCAAATAATTTCTTGCATAATTTCTTCATTTTTTTCTTTTATTAATTTAGCTGCATTGGTTCTAATATAATGGAAAAGATCAGCATCTTTAATTAGCGAAACCTTAACTGCTTCACCTATACCTGATAGCCAATCACGGAAATCCAGGGTGCGAATAAAATTAAAATCATTGAGAACAGCATAGGGTGGAGCAAAGGTTCCAATATAATTCTTTTTACCAAAATAATTCACACCATTTTTAACACCCACACCAGAATCATCCTGAGATAAGACAGTCGTTGGTACTCTAATTAAACGAATCCCTCGATGTGCTGTCGCTGCAGCAAAACCAACGGCATCTAAGAGAGCTCCTCCACCCATAGCGATAATATAAGAATGGCGACAAATACCATCATCATTAATGTGTTGATAAATCTTTTTTAGTATTTCGAAATCATTTTTTATAAGTTCACCGCCTGGGACACAAAATGGTTTTTCGCATAGAGTCATGACGTCTTTATGGGCTTTTGCATAAGCAGCAATTTTTTTACAAAGCATTGGCTGTTTTTCTGCAAGTCTTTCATCCATCACGACAAAAATTTTAGCAGGTCCACCAGCTTGTCTATGGATGACCTTAAGTAAGGTATCGTTAGTAGGTTCAAATAATCCCTGAGTAAAATAAACATCGTAATTATAATTGACCGCAAAAGATTGTTTTATAACTGGTTTCATAGCCTTACCCCTCTTTTCAGTGTGTGGTGTTTAGCTGGGTATTCCTATTTTTTGTTTACTAATCATTTTTAGTATAGGCCTTTTATTTAAAAAAAGCTTATGGGTATAAATAGAGAATTTATACTAGCTAATCATCTACTTAGGCTAAGTAACCGCAAATAATTTGGCTAAGCCAATGGAGAAAGGTAATAAAATCAATAGCAGTATTCCATACCACCAGGTGGCATAGCCTGCTGCAATGGCTGCATCTAATAAGATTAAGCCGATGATGCCCATTTTTACGGCCTTTTTAATTTTTTCTGGTTGAGGAGTTTGAATAGCTTTGGATAAAGAATATAAAATAAGAAGCGCAAATACAATTAAAAAAGGTAGGGCAGAGAGAAAATGAAAATCCGTCATAGTCGGTAACAAGAGAACAGCTACGATGGTGATAATATAAAGTACTAAGGATAGTAACAATAGTTGTTTTTTACCGCCATATACTTCTTCTTTGCTAACGAAGGTGACTGCAGCGATAAAAATAAGAGGAATGACCATTAATAGCCAATTATTTTGCAAAGCACTTTCGACAATACTCATTCCCAATAATAAATTAAACCCTCGGCATAATCCCATATTAAGAGGGCCCAACCATAGAGAATGCTTGGTATATGCATCATAAATGATCGAGAGCACGGCAATACTTAAGGCTAGTATGCCACTTGTTAATGAAACGAAGGAAGCAAACAAGATAGCGAGGATTATTAATCCAAAGGCAATAAATGAAGCTTCTTTTTTTGAAACAATACCCCGAGGAATTGGTCGCTCAGGGCGTTCTTTTTTATCTAACTCTGCATCACATACATCATTCAACATCACACCGCCACCATATAAGCACATGGTGGTAAGCAACAAAAGAAATAATGAATTAAGGGAATTAATGGGAAGACCTGCCACACCAAATCCTGCCAAAATATCAGCACAAGCGGTAATAATATTAGCAGGTCGCAGAAGACGTAATACCGCAATTAACTTTTGCATATCTCTCCTTTACTTAATGATATAACCTTCTTGATCTAAGTAATCGAGAATAGAATTTTGTCCACGTAATACTGAATTTCCATAAAACAACGCCATTTGATCCATGACAGGAGGATTTAACCAATCTTCCTCTTTTATTCTGCCGCTTTGTCCATATGCAGTCAGTGCATTTTGGTAACAAACTTGTTGTACGTGAGCTTCAGGAATGCCACGTTCTAGCATCAATTGAGCTGTTTTATAAACAGATAATACATCACTGCAACCCCAATCAGCAGAACTATCGACAATAATGCGTTCAGGGCCATATTGTTTTAAAACAGCAACCATTCGTTCATTACCCATTTTAGTTTTGGGATAAATAGTGAAAGCTGACCAGAAACCACGATCTAATACTTCTTTGCAAGTTTCTTCATTATTATGATCAATGATTATTTTATAAGGATCTAAACCATGTTCAATGCAAATATCCATACTTCGTGATGTACCTTTTTTCTTATCGCGATGAGGTGTATGGATACAAACAACCATATCCATTTCTTTTGCCAATTCTAACTGTCGTCGAAAATATTTTTCTTCAAGCGCCGTTTGATCATCCAGCCCGATTTCACCAATTGCAACAACTCCTTCTTTACATGCATATAAAGGGATTAATTCCATTACGGCTTCGGCTAATGCTTCATTATTAGCTTCTTTGGCATTCAAGCCAATCGCGCAATAATGGCGAATGCCAAATTGGCCGGCACGAAAACGTTCCCAGCCAATTAAACTATTAAAATAATCTTGAAATGTGCCGACGTGATTTCGAGGTTGACCTAACCAAAAAGCAGGTTCGATAATGGCAACCACGCCAGCTCGACGTAATTTAACTAAATCATCCGTCGTACGGGAGGTCATATGAATATGAGGATCAATTAACATCATTTTATTATTAGCCATAGGTACTCCTGATGATTCTTGTTAAGTTAAGCTTTTTTCAAGCGGACGTAGCTGTTGCAAATCAGTTGCTATGGTTTTTTCATCTTCGACATAGTTTTTAAGAACATCTCTTGCTTCAGGTAATTGGCAATAATGACAAGCCAATAAAGCCCCTTTCTTTAAGAGAGGATTTTCACTTTTCAGGCACTCTTTTAAGGAGGCCAACATCTCTTTATCTGCGGATAATCCTAAGAGACACCATAATTCTAATTTGATAGGGCGATCTGCTGCTAATCGTTCCCGTGCTGTATTCAACAATGCTTTTGCAAGTAAAGGGTTTGCACGTTGTTTAAGTCCAACAACTTTTTCTATGGGACTTTCAACAAACAGGGTTTTTAATACCACCTGATTCCAAGCGATTTCATCAAAATAATCAGCAGGGTAAGGATTATTGAGAGCGATAGCTTCAAATACAGATAACATATTACTGCGAATACCATTGGTAGCATGTAGAAGGAATTGCTTGGGATAAGGAAATAAGGGTAATGCTTGATAAAGGGCAATGGATTCGTTCACATCTGCTGCGCCAAATAATTTGTCAGTTGTTTTCTTAAAATGCTCTAATCGGGAACGGGCAAAGCTTAATAGTAAATAAGTGCGTGCTGTCTGGCTTAATGACCAATCATGTGGCTGCCAATTTTTCCGGATGGCATTCATTTGCTTTAAATGCTCTTCGGTTAATTTCAATAAATCTTTACCGAAATAACTGGAGATAGCGCTAAAGGTCATAAAATAGAGGTGATCAGATTTTTCTTCTTTTTCTTCAAAAATTTGAGTTTGTTTATTGGCTAACCAAGCCATAGCATCATCAGGGGCTTGTTGAGATAATAAATTCTTTAAAAGATTTAATAGCTTATCTAAATCTGCCTGATAAATAACTTCGTCCATATGGTGCCCTTTATTCAAACTCCATCTGACATTATCATAACATAATACTGTTAGGACGGGTTTTGAAAAATAGAATGATGAATCACTTCAAGCGCTTTATGGCTTTGATTTGAATTAATAACAAAAGACATATTACATTCAGAGGTTCCATGGGCGATGCCATTTAATCGAATATGATGATGGTCTAAGTCAATGAATATTTTTCCAAGATTACTCAATAATTGTTTGATATTATTACCAATTAAAACTATTAAAGATTGATTCGCACTTTTTTTAATCATTAGGAAATTCTGTTGGAATTCGTGCAAAAACTCAATATTTATAAGCTCTTGCACACGTTTAGCCTCCGTTTCATGAATAGAAAAACATACATCATGGGTGGAAGAAGTCTGGGTAATGAGGGTTAAATGAATTCCTGCTGAGGGTAGTACACGGAATAATCGCTCAATAATATGTGAAATAGAGATTTCAATAGGAAATAACGTAGACAATGTTATTAATACTAAACCATGCATGACTGATACATTTTTAATAGCAGAAGATTTAGCATGTAAAGAAATATAGGTTCCTACTGCTGTTGGGTTAAAGGTATTTTTAACATACATAGGAATATTTTTTTCAATTAATTGAGGAATAATAGCTGATCGTATAACTTTAACACGAAAGTTAGATAGCTCTTCTGCTTCAATATAGGATAATGTTGGTTGTACCACGCTCGAGGGGATTAATTTTGGATCAGCGCTATAAACACCGTCTACATCACTCCAAATTTCGATTACTCTTGCATTTAAGGCGGCTCCTAATACAGCAAGCGTATAATTAGAACCATCTCTACCTAATGTGGTAGCATGTTTGTCTTTTGTCATGCCAATAAAGCCGGTCACAATAGGTACGGTATATTCTTCTTCTTGTTTAAAGAATTGGTCAAAATAGTTCTGAATAGCATGGCTACTTTCTTCATACAGAACACGCGCATTAGTAAAATGATTATTAGTAATAATAAACTGGCGGGCATCTACAAAGCGTGCAGGAAATAAGGAATTTAAATAAGCTGCTAAAATAGTTGCAGAAAGTTGCTCACCAAAACTAGCAACCAGATCAAGAATATATAAATCATTATCACGTAAATATTGAATACTATGAAGAGTTTTATAAAGTTCATGGAGGATTTTTTTTACGGATCCATATGCTAATGGATTATTTTTTTCTTCCACTAAATTAGAAAGCAATTCAAGATGTCGTTCTGAAATATATTTAAATATTTTTTTATAGTCTTCTTGATTGTTTGCAGCCAAGGATGCGCATTCGAGTAATTGATCGGTAATATTTCTTAAAGCAGATACCACTAAAATAACTTGTTCGTTTTTGATATCAAGTGTTAATAAAATTTCCCCAATTTGCCGCATTCTTTCGGCAGTTGCAACAGAAGAACCACCAAATTTCATTATCTTCATGTTATTTCCTTTGGCGATTTAACAATTTAAGATTTTTAGCGAACATCAACCAAGTTTCAATAATCGTATCTGGATTTAAAGAGATATTTTGAATTTTCTCTTCCATCAACCATTCCGCTAAATCAGGGTGATCTGAAGGACCTTGGCCGCATATTCCAATATATTTTTTCTGTTTAATACATTCATGAATAGCTTGATGTAACAATATTTTGACAGCAGTATTTCGTTCATCAAATAACGTTGCTACTAAATTGGAATCACGATCTAACCCTAATGTTAATTGAGTTAAATCATTTGAGCCAATCGAAAAACCATCACAATATTTTAAAAATTCAGCCGCAAGCAGCGCATTAGATGGTATTTCACACATCATATATATTTTTAACCCGTTTTTTTCACGTTTTAATCCGTGTTCTTCTATGATCTGAATAACTTGCCGCAATTCATCTACGGTACGAACAAACGGAACCATCACTTGGGCATTTGTTAATCCCATTGTATCGCGTACACGTTTAAAAGCTTCACATTCTAAGGCAAAACAATCCCGAAAATTACTATCTTTATAACGAGAAGCGCCTCGATAGCCTATCATAGGGTTTTCTTCCATGGGTTCGTATAATACACCGCCTATTAGATTTGAATATTCATTTGATTTAAAATCAGAAAAACGGAAGATAACTTGTTTTGGGTAAAAAGCAGCAGCAATCATGGAAATACCTTCACGTAATTTTTCAATATAGAATTCTTTAGGATTAGGATAAGCTGCTATTTTTTTAATTATTTTTCTTTTAAAAGCAGCTGGTAAGGTATCAAACTGTAATAATGCAGAGGGATGAATTCCAATCATGTTATTAATAATAAATTCTAGACGAGCTAATCCGACCCCTTTATTAGGTAAATACTGGCAGGAAAAAGCTTTATCGGGATTGCCTAAATTAATGCATAATTTGACAGGTAATTCAGGTAAATCTTTCACGGAAATTTTTTTGATTTGAAACGGAAGGGCGCCAGCATACACATAACCTATTTGACCTTCTGCACATGAAACTGTAATTTTTTCTCCCTTTTTAATTTTTTTAGTTGCCTCCTTACAACCTACAATAGCAGGAATACCTAATTCCCTTGCGATAATCGCTGCATGACAAGTCCTGCCGCCCCGATTAGTAATGATAGCTGCTGCACGGTTCATGATGGGTTCCCAATCAGGGTTAGTCATATCGGTTACTAAGATATCGCCAGGCCTAAATTCATGCATCTTTTTTAAATCTAAAATAATATTAGCTGTTCCTGTTTGAATACGTTGACCAATACTTTGACCTTCTACAATAACTTTACCTCTTTGTGATAATGAGTATCGTTCAATAGCTTGATGAGGTTGAGATTTACTTTTTACTGTTTCTTGCCGGGCTTGTAAAATATATAACTTCCCATTAACCCCATCTTTTGCCCATTCAATATCCATAGGTTTCCCATAATGTTCCTCAATTATTAAAGCTTGCTTAGCTAAAGCTTGAATCTCCTTATCAGATAAGCAAAAGCGTAATCGATCAGCTTCTTTAACCGGGATTGTTTTGATGAAATTTCGTGGGTTTATTGGTTTTTTGTTATAAACGACTTTAATGGCTTTTTCACCTAAAGAACGCTGTAAAATAGCAAATCGGTTCATTTTTAATAAAGGTTTAGCAACATAAAATTCATCTGGATTAACTTTTCCTTGTACGATACCTTCTCCTAATCCATACGATGCATTGATTAGGATCACTTGATCAAAACCTGATTCTGTATCCAACGTAAATATAACGCCACTTACGCCTTTATCACTACGAACCATGCATTGAATACCTGCTGATATGGCAACTTTATTGAAGTCAAATTTATGATGGTGGCGATAGCCAATTGCGCGGCTAGTAAAAAGAGAAGCAAAAACTAATTTGATGGCAATTAAAACTTGTTTAATTCCTTTAACATTTAAAAAGGTTTCTTGTTGTCCCGCAAATGAAGCTGTTTCCAGGTCTTCCGCTGTGGCAGAAGAACGCACAGCCACTGTTTGATGAGTTAATTTTGAATAAGCTTCAGCAACTTCTTTTTCAAATTCTTTTGGAAAAGGATTGGCTATTATCCATCGTTGTATTTGTTTCGATACTTTTTCTAAAATAATAACATTATCGACTTGTAATGAAGACAATATTTTTTCTATTTTTTTATCTAATTTATGATGAGCTAAGAATTTTTTATAAAATTCTGTAGTGGTTGCAAATCCTTCAGGAACTTGAATGCCTTTTGCGCTAAGCGTTTGAATCATTTCTCCTAAAGATGCATTCTTTCCGCCTACCATTTCAAGATCAGATAAATTTACATCTTTTAAATTGATAATATGACGATAAGGCATTGAATTAGCCACCTTTAATCAGATTATATTTATAAGAATAGCACTTATATCTTCAATATATATCTTCGATTTCTGAGGGTTGGGTTAACTTATTCAATCTATTATAAAATTTATATTGGTTATTTTTTATTTATAATTACATTATGAAGAGAATAATAATGAGGAGAGGGTATGTCGCAGCGTAAAGTGGGTGATCCTCAAATAGAAGCTTTATGTAAAGGTTTTTCTAAGCTCTCACGACAAGAACGAGAAACTCGTTTAATCCAAATGGGTTTTTTAACAACAGAAGATATTACTATTTTGCATCAAGAAAATCCTCTCACCATCGATTTGGCTAATCACTTTGTAGAAAATGTAATAGGCTGTTTTCCAATGCCGCTGGGTGTGGCAGTCAATTTTGTAATTGATGGCCGAGATTATGTTATTCCGATGGCGACCGAGGAAACATCGATTATTGCAAGCGCAAGTAAAACAGCGAAATGGATACGGGAGCAAGGGGAAATTACGACGCAAACATTAGGTGGTTTATGTATCGGCCAAATACAATTACCTATTGTTGAAAATTTTAATGAAGTAAAGCAAAAAATTGAATCGAATAAAAGTGAATTAATTGATCAAGCAAATCATTCAGTCGCGCGTGGTATCGTTGCAAGAGGAGGGGGGATACAAGATATGATTATTCGCCGTATTTATCGCGGTGATGGTCATAGCATGGCAGTCATTCATGTCATGGTTGATACAAGAGATGCCATGGGAGCAAATATCATTAATCAAGTTTGTGAATTTTTAAAACCGCATATTGAAAAATTAACGAATGAAAAAGTCGGTATGTGTATTCTTTCTAATTTAGCCGATACGAAATTGAGTCAAGCAAAAATTACGATTTATGATATTGAACCTCAGCTAGGAAAAGCGATTGTAGAAGGTTCGTTATTCGCACAAATGGATCCTTATCGCGCGGCAACTAATAATAAAGGCGTCATGAACGGTATTGATGCTGTCTTGATTGCGACAGGAAATGATTGGCGAGCCGTGGAAGCGGCCATCCATGCTTATGCAGGTTACTCGGGACAATATGGCTCTATCACACAATGGTATATGAAAGACAATCATCTTCATGGGGTCATAGAAGCACCGATTATTGTGGGAACAGTCGGTGGTGTGACTCGTTTACATCCTGTTGCAAGAATTTGTCTAAAAATGTTACATGTTCAAACAGCTGCTGAATTAGCGCGAATATTGGCAGCCGTTGGATTAGTACAAAACTTAGCAGCTATCAAGGCACTGGTAACAGAAGGCATTAATAAAGGCCATATGAAATTACATCTTTCTAATTTAGCCTTAGCATCGGATGCGACTCAAGAAGAATTACCACTTTTAAAACAGCATTTAATTGAACGCTTAGAGAAACAAAAATCGGTGACAGGCAAAGATGTAATAGAAATTTTAAATGAGATGCGGAAGAAATATTGACCTTCTTCTTGATTTCAGGCATGTTACGGGCATGAAAAAACTCACTGAACTACCCGAATGGCAAGCACTTTATCGCCACCAACAAGAGGTGGCTCTTTATTCTATGCGTGAATGGTTTGATAAAGAACCTGAACGTTTTTCACGGTTTTCTTTGCAGGTATCTGAAATCTTATTAGATTATTCAAGAAATCGTATTACCAACGATACCATTCAGCAGTTATGTCATTTAGCAAAAGCGATGGCATTACCCCGGAAGATTGAGAATTTATTTAAAGGGGAACCCGTCAATCAGACTGAAAAACGGCCTGCGCTGCATACCGCTCTCCGTGACAAAAAACACACGCCTCTTCTTGTTAATGGTCAAAATATCACTTCTCGTATTACAGCAACCCAGAAAAAAATGGCAGATTGTGTAGAGAAAATACGTAGTGGCGAATGGAAAGGGGTAACGGGGAAGTCGATTCGTCATATTGTTAATGTGGGGATAGGAGGCTCTTATCTTGGGCCGATGATGGCAATTCATGCCTTAGCTGATTTCGCGACGCAGGAATTAGACTGTCATTTTGTCTCGACTGTTGATGCTGCACTGATTCAGGATGTGCTCAAACAAATTGATCCTGAATCAACCTTATTTATTATCTCTTCCAAATCATTTTCTACAATTGAAACTGCCACGAATGCTCAAACTGCTTATGCCTGGATGGAACGTCAATTAGGCAAAGAAGTATTAAGTAAGCATTTTGTTGCGGTCACCGCTGCTCCGCAGAAAGCAAAACAATTCGGTATTCCTGAAGACCATATTTTTGAACTCTGGGAGTGGGTAGGAGGGCGATATTCTATTTGGTCCGCCATTGGATTACCAATTGCGCTCATGCTCGGTAATAAGCATTTTGCAGAACTCTTGGAAGGGGCTTATGAGATGGACCAGCATTTCCGCCAGGCTGATTTAGCCCATAATATGCCGGTTCTATTAGGATTATTGAGTATTTGGTATACGCATTTTTTTGGCACGCATGCTCAAGCGATTGCCCCATACTCTCATCGATTACGCTATCTTGTTTCTTATTTTCAACAATTAGAAATGGAAAGTAATGGTAAATGCGTAACTCAAGCAGGCATGCCCGTTACCTATCCCACTAGCCCAGTGATTTTTGGTGAAGAGGGTTGTAATGGACAGCATGCTTATCATCAATTATTGCATCAAGGGCAACAGATTGTACCAGTGGATTTTATTCTAGTGGCGCAAGAAAATAAGACGGAAGATCGCATTCACCATGACATTCTCCTAGCGAGTGGGTTAAGCCAGGCCCAAGCATTAATGCGTGGAAAGACGTATGAAGAAGCGCGGGAAGAAGAGCTTGCTTTGAATAAGACCCAAGAGGAAGCGGATTATTTAGCTCGTCATCGAGAAATTCCGGGTAATAAGCCCAGTAATGTGATCTTCCTTAATCGCATCACTCCTTATAATTTAGGCGCCTTACTCGCTCTTTATGAACATAAAACCTTCGTTCAAGGTGCTATCTTGGATATTAATTCCTTTGATCAGTGGGGGGTTGAGCTCGGAAAACAGTTATTACCCCATATTTTACATCGTCTCCAGGGGGAGAAGCAGCAACCCCTGGATTGTGCTACTGAAGGTTTGATTGCTCATTATTTCTCTTTGGGATCAAAGCAGTAGACATCTTCATTCCATATTTGGCCGGGGCCATTGCCAAATAATTGATGCTCAGGCGTCCCTCCAAACCAAATGTAATCAAATCCAGAAAAGAGGTACATCTTGCCCGCTGCCTCACACGCAACATGACGTTTAATACGCGGGGAGCCATCACCTGCTGCTCCCAGGTGGGTCCAGGTATGATGAACTTGATTGAAACGCCATATTTCGTTCGTAATCGCACGCTGAGGAAAGGGAGCATCACAGGCTTCTTTAGGCGTATAACCCGAACCCGCTAACGTTCCTCCATGGATATAGAGGTCATCACCTATTGTTACTGCACATCCAATGCCACGAGGCGGAAAGATATTTTCTTTAATAGAAGCGGTTAATTCTGTCCATTGATTCGTTTTTATATCGAATTGCCAGGTATCGTTTAGCATTAAATTGCGGTGGGTCTTAGGGTCTAGCGCCCCTTCGCCGCCATAGATGGTTAATTTTCCCTCACTACTGGGCAGTAAACCTGCATAGGCTTCATCTCGTGGGTGAGGAGAGCCAGGTTGATTCTTGGGGATAATTTCTGTCCATTTATTAGCTGAAAGATCATACACCCACATATCATTCAAAAATTCAAATCCATAAGGAGCAACGGTGGCTCCTCCAAAAAGATATAGCTTATCTTTGATTAACCATAACCTTGATTTAGCACGCGGAGTGGGGCAGGGTTGCTTTTGCTGAATCTCTTGCCAGGTGTTGGTATCAGGGGAGTAAGCCCAGAGATCGTTTAACATACGAACACTTGTAAAATCAGCAGAATATTCGACACCACCGAAGAGTAATATCCTATTATTCACTTTATCATCAACCCCCATACTCATGCCTCGGACGGATGGTAGCTGTCCTTTAGGAGATAATTTTTCCCAATGATAAGTGTTAATATCAAGTCGATAGAGATCATTGTAAAAAGTATTTGTGACTGCGCTGAAATTATCAAAAAGACCGCCAAATAAATAAATATACTGCCCAAGATTGACGACAACACAAGAATTTCTGCGAGAGGGTTTTGAGCCGCTTGTCTCTAATTTTTTAAGCACAGCCATGTGTTGAATCCTTTATTCTTCCTAGATGAATAATTACAGACTAATATCTCAGAAAAATGATGTCAATATGAAAGAATTATTCTTCTTGATAATGACTTCTTAATGTTCTTCGTATCACTTTATTTGAAGCAGTTCGTAGTAAATGATCAACTATCACTACATCGTGTATTTTAAATAAAGGATTAAGATGTTTTTTTATTGCATGTTGCATCTCCATTTTGAGTTGATGTTTATCCAGTGTAGCGGAAGTGTGAGGTACGACATAAATCACTAATTGGCTAGGACCTCCTTGTTTAGGATTGACGGCAATCGCTGCTACTTCACGTATACTAGCTAATTTACCCAACACTAATTCAATTTCAGCAGAACTGGTTTTGATGCCGCTTAAATTCATCGTATCATCAACACGTCCATGTAAACGATATAAACCATTTGCGCATTGTTCTACTTGATCGCCATGCCGTCGTAAATATTTTCCAGAAGGAAGTTGCGGCATATGAGCATAATAAACCTCATGGTGATTTTTATTTAGAAGCTTAGTAGAAAGTCCAATAGAAGGTGGAATTAAGGCGACTTCACCATTGTGTGAAAGTTTACCTTGTTCATCCAGAATACAAAAATATAAACCTAAAGCAGGAGTATTAAACGTACTAGGGAGGATAGGTTGGATTAATGTGCTGGTAATATAAGCGCCACCAATTTCTGTTCCTCCACAATATTCAATGACTGGTCGATAATTTGCAAGTGAAGAAAGATAAAGCATATCGTCAGGTTGGGAACATTCACCTGTAGAACTAAATATTTTTATACTATTCCAATTTAATCCTTCCATACATTTTGAATGTCGCCAATTTTTTACTAACGTGGGTACCACACCTAAAATAGTCACTTTCGCTGCTTCGATAAATTGACCAAACTCTCTTCCAGTCGGGAGGCCAGAATAAAGTGCAAGCGTTGCCCGATTAAGAAAAGCTGCAAAAATAGACCAAGGCCCCATCATCCAGCCTAAACTCGTCGGCCAACACAAAACATCTCCTGATTTAATATTTTGATATAGATAAGCATCACTGCCGCATTTAATCGGGGTGGTATGAGTCCAAGGAATAGCTTTAGGTTCATCAGTTGTGCCAGATGAAAATAAAATATTAATATTATCTGCTGGGTCACAGGAAACAACAGTAAATTGATCATTTTTATCTAAGAAATTATCCCAAACCATATCTTGCTGACGAAGTGAGCAACATAGCGTTTTCTCAGTGGGAAGCACAATGGTAAAAGGAGTATTAGCATCGATGATTTTTTCATATAAGGGTAAATGCTTATCATGATGAATAATCTGATCTTGTGTTAAAACTGCTTTTGCATTGGCAATCTGTAATCGCGTTGTTATTTCAGAGGTAGAAAAACTCTCTGCAATAGAAATCACGGAACATCCTGCTTTAATGATACCTAAATAGATTGCAACAGCTTCTTTACTCATCGGCATAATAAGGGCGACGCTATCACCCATCTTAAGATAACGACGTATGCTGTTTGCAACACGATTAGATAGTTTATTTAGTTCATCATAAGTGGTTTTCTTAAGAATACCTTCGTTCGTTTGCTCAATAATCGCGATCGCGGTTTTATCTGCATGAAAACAACTATTAGCTATATTTAATTTGGCGCCCGTAAACCAATAAGGTAATTCTACGCCTTCTGATAAATCAATAATTGCCTTATAAGGCTTATCAAAAACAATCGCTAATGTTTTCACCATTAGCTGCCAAAAATCAGCATAATGTGTCACAGACCAACGATAAAATTCTTGATAATCTTTATATCCTAGATGATCCATCAATTGCCAAAGATTCGTTGTTTGAATGAAACGATTATCAGGAGACCATGCGGGCAAAGTGATAGAGTTAATAGCAATTTCTAAGGCGGGTTTAAACCAATAAGTATATTTCTCAGGGTGAAGTTCTACGTCTTTTTTTAAGTCGTCAATTTCTATCCAACGGTAAGCTTGTGCTTCTTCTAAATTGATTGGAATATCTTCTGCATCATAATAACCGATTAGTACGCGATCTATCTCATTTTCTGTTAGACCATGTTCTAATGGAGCAATATAATGAAATTTTCCTGCATAACTTAATTTAGCTTCAATTCCCATTTCTTCTTTTAATTTTTTCTCAGCCGATTCAATAACATTTTCATTTGGATGCGGATGACTACAGCAAGTATTACTCCACAATCCCCTTGAATGATATTTTTTAATACTACGTTGTTGCAATAAACACTCAAGCTTATTATTCCGTTTACGAAAAATAAAAACGGAAAATGCCCGATGTAGCATGCCGTATTCATGAGCTGTGATTTTCTCAATTTCACCTATTTGATTATCTTCAGCATCAACTAAAATAATATTTTCATTTGTATGCGGCACACATGTTATTGGCATATTGATTCTCCTATTTCAATTCCATTTGACACTTCGTGTCCATAGGTTATTAAATAGAGTTTATTATCTTTAATCCAATTAAGAATATCTTTTTGTTTTTTCCTGTTAAACAAAATAAATATCACATCTGTTCCTAGTGCGCCACAACCTTTTGCCGCATAAATATCGGGGTGTGTTAATAAAAGTTGGAGAATAGTTTGGGTAGTGGGTTGAATTAAATCTTGCATTTTTAAAGCATCCGCATAATGATTAATTGCTTGAATAAATTCTTTGCTATCGCTTTTCTCC
Organism: Gammaproteobacteria bacterium; assembly: GCA_021324335.1. Lineage (GTDB taxonomy): Bacteria > Pseudomonadota > Gammaproteobacteria > DSM-16500 > DSM-16500 > Aquicella. The sequence continues at coordinate 32,509 of JAJPJH010000084.1, read as the reverse complement.
AAAGCCATAATGCCTTGGACAACAATTTTTTCCAAAGGTTCTACGTCAAAATGAATGGATTGTTTTAAATAATGATGAGTCGCAAGTTTATGACCAGTATGAATCAAACCATAATCAATATGAGAAAATGGCCACGAAAAAATAGCAATCTTGCTTTTTGATTTATGATACAGACAGAGACTGCCATAAAGTTGAGCAATCAAATCGGCTCCACTGGGCGGTATACCTTCTCCTGACCAAGCTAATTCCATGTAGCTCGCTAATAGTTCAGTATCATTAATGGGAAGGGAATGAGCATAACAATAAAGCGCTGTTAACATCAAAAATTGGGCACTCGATGCGCCAAAGCCGCCTAAACCTTGGTAAGGATCGATAAATTGAATATGGTATTGTTGATAAAAATCAGCCCGAGAATAAATTAAACGGCCACCAGGGCTGTCAGGATGAATCCCCTCCATGACTAATGAATTTTGAACATGTGGTTTTACAATTAATTTAAATCGAGGCTCACTTGATAATAAAAGGGTAAGCTCGCCTTTTAAGGCCACATATTCTCCTAACAAAAAAGTTTTACTAGGAACGGAGATAGTTAATGTTTTCATTAATTATTTCTCTCAATAATATAAGAAGCAAGAGCAACTAATTTAGCTGATTTGATTCCAGCTTTTTTTAAATAAACTAGCGCTTTTCGAAAAACTACAGCTTCTTCTTTTTCTGCTTTTTTAAGACCGATCAAACTAGGGTAAGTAGGTTTATGCCGCATCGCATCAGCGTCTTGTTGCTTACCTAACGTTTTAGTATCTGATTTAATACCAATGAGATCATCATGAATTTGAAATGCAATGCCGAGAGAGTAACCAAACTTTTCAAGGTTAAGAAGAGTTTTCTTTCGACAATTTGCAGCCAGCGCAACAAGTAAAACACAGGCGCTTAATAAGCAGCCTGTTTTTAATTTATAACATCTTTTTAATTTCTCTAGTGTGATATTTTTATTTACCATTTTTATATCTAATTCTTCTCCTCCAATCATTCCTAATGAACCTATTGCGCGAGCTAATACATTTACCATTTGAATTTTATTGTCAGGTAATATTTTTTTTCCATCTATTTTTGCTAATTGCTCAAAAGCGAGGGATTGTAATGCATCACCTGCTAAAATAGCAGTCGCCTCACCAAAAGCTATATGACAAGAAGGTTTGCCACGGCGTAAATCATCATTATCTAGGGCAGGTAAATCATCATGAATTAAAGAAAACGCATGTATTAATTCAATTGCTGCACATAAGTAGTCAAGCGTAGCGGTGTGAACCCCTAATGATTCGCCTGTTGCATAAATTAAAGCAGAGCGCAAACGTTTACCGCCATTTAAAACTGCATAACGCATCGCGCGATGTAAATGAGAGGGCTGTTTTGATGAAGCGGGCAATATTTTTTTAGTCAATACCGTATTAATCCGAGCTTGGCATTTTTTTAGGTAGGATTGTATTTCCATATTACCTCCATTTTGGCTTATCCTTCATGTAATTGCTTTTTTCTTAATTCCTCATAACTGTTTGCATCCAAGTATCGACGTTTCATCAAATCCATTTCCACATCTTTAGCCCATGCTGCTTGTTCTGCTAATACTCCTGATTTTAAAGTGAGTAGTTCTGCTCCACAACCTGAACCATAAGAAAAGGCGCTAATCGCTTTTCCGGGTGGCATACCACATAGGATACTTGCAACAGCAATCCAAAGTCCTGCAGTATAAGCATTCCCACAAAGTCGATTCCATCGCATCGTCGGATCGACTTTCGTAGCATACATTTTTTCAATTACTTCCTCTTCCCAACCATACATTCTACCTAGTACAAAAAATGCTTTCTTGACCATTTTAGGGAAGGGGGTATGGAAACACATAGCAACAAATTGATTAAACACTTCGGCTGCATCTTTACCCTGTGTTAGAGCTTGAAAGCATTCTCTAGTTGCTTCTTCATAACAATGTAAACTGAATTGACCTTCAACCAAAGGGTGAGCTCGACCTACTGGTCGCCAAAAGTCGAAAGCAGGTTTACTCCAGGGATAAGAAATCGGATCAATTTCTGCTATCAAAGGTCTATCTTTTTCTATGATAAGTGCAACCGCTCCTGCCCCTTGTGTGGCTTCAGAAGGTTCACCAGGTGTATAAAGTGAAATATCGGCTGCAATAATTAACGCTGCTTTTTGAGGTGCGACACCTGCCATTAACCATTCGACTGCCTGACGAACTGCCAGTGTTCCGCCGTAACAGGCGTGCTTGACTTCATAGGAACGAATATTGCCTTGCAACCCTAATTTTTCAGCAACCCATGCACTCAAGGGCCGGCTCATATCGATAGCACTTTCTGTGCCAGTAGCAATCATAGCAATATCTTTCAAATCGCCATTCCATCGTGATAAAGCCCGTTGGGCAGCATCTGCTGCTAAATCCACGATATTATAACCCTCTGGACAGAGTGCCATTTTATCGCAGCCTAACCCAGTTAAAAATTTATTCGGATCCACATGTCTTAATTTTGCTAATTCTTCCATGGACATAGCTAGTTGAGGAAAATGCAAGCCAAGAGACGCGATACCAACTTTTTGATTTTTCATTATTATCACCCCTCTTTATTAAATTATTAAAATTTATATTGAATGATTATAAGTATAGCATTAATAATTATGTGCTATTCTAAAAACAGGGAACTCTAGTTTTAACGTTTTAACTGGATTTCTATGAATAAAAAACAATTTATCCCCGACTCTCTGCCAGTATGGTTCCCGGATGAGGAATTTATTAAAACAACCAATATTTGGAAGTCCATGAATCAACTGGGTTTTAAAGATTATGTGACATTCCATCAATGGTCGACCGCACATTACCCTGAATTCTGGCAGATGATCACTACAAAACTTAATATTGTTTTTGATAAACCTTATAGTAAGGTTGTTGATTTATCCAAAGGCATTGAATTTCCTTATTGGTTTCCTGATTCCAAACTCAATATTGCAAATAGTTGCTTTCATGCCAATGAAGCAGCCATTGCGATTATCGAACAAACCAGCGAAGGTGTTCTTAAAAAAACTACCTATGGTGAATTAAATAAACTTTCTAATCGTGTTGCAAATACGATACATCATTATCTGAAGCGAGGCGATCGCGTAGGCATTAGTATGCCCATGAGTAAAGAAGCGATCGCAATTTATTTAGGTATTATTAAAGCAGGTTGTTGTGTTGTTTCTATTGCAGAGAGTTTTGCAGCACCCGAAATTGCGTCACGCCTACGGATCGCAAATGTAAAAATTATCTTCACACAAGATCAAATTATTCACCAAAATAAACATATTCCACTTTATGAGAAAATCATTGATGCCAATGCTCCTTTTACTATTGTCCTTCCAGCTAAAGAAAGATTAGCTGTATCCATTCGACAACAAGATATGGGGTGGAATGATTTCTTAGATAAAAATGATCAACTTACTGCTGTTTCCTGTGATCCAGAAGAGGAAACGAATATTTTATTTTCATCCGGCACAACCGGCGAACCTAAAGCTATTCCTTGGACTCATATTACACCTATTAAATGCGGTAGTGATGCTTACTTTCATCTTAATATTCAATCGGATGATATCCTCTGTTGCCCAACCAGCTTAGGGTGGATGATGGGCTCATGGTTAATGTATGCAACTTTTTTCAATCAAGCTACCATGGCCATTTATGATGGCTCTTATAATAATAGAGAGTTCGGTCAATTTATTCAGAATAATGAAATTACTATTTTAGCTATTACACCCAGTTTAGTAAAAAATTGGCGACATTCAAAATGTATGGAAGGATTAGATTGGCATGCTATTAAATTGTTTTGCTCGACAGGTGAATGTTCTCACGCTAATGACGTAGAATATCTTTCTTCCTTGGCTCATCATCGGCCTGTTATAGAATATTGTGGAGGAACTGAAATTGGTGGCGCTTATATTACCAGTACCTTGATTCAACCTTTAGCGCCGGCGACTTTTACCACGCCTGCTTTAGGGATTGATTTTGCCATCATTGATGAACAAGGACGGATTTCAGATAATGGAGAAGTCGCTTTAATCCCACCTTCTATTGGGTTATCCACCAAATTATTAAACAAAAATCATCACGAAATTTATTATGCTCATATGCCAAGATTATCATCAGGTAAAATACTACGTCGGCACGGTGATTACGTGGAGCAATGTGCGAATGGCTTTTATCGTATACATGGACGTGTCGATGATACGATGAATTTAAATGGAATTAAAATCAGCTCAGCAGAGATTGAATCTGTTTTGAATACGATTCCTTATATCAGCGAAGTAGCTGCAGTTGCCATACAACCCGTAAATGGTGGGCCTAGTCAATTAATTATTTATGCCGTACCTAAATTAACCGAGACATTTGATGTTAACCAGTTAAAAAAAGATATGCAAAATGCCATTAAACACGATCTGAATCCTTTATTTAAAATCCATGACGTGGTAATGGTGGAATGTTTACCGAGAACAGTTTCAAATAAGGTAATGCGTAGAATCTTAAGAGAACAGTATGAGCCCACGCCGAGCCGAAAAAAAATCATCAAGAATAAAGCTAAAAAAAAGATTTGCCTTGCCTTGCAAGGAGGAGGGGCGTATGGCGCTTATACGTGGGGAATTTTAGATAAGTTTTTAGAAAATGAGCAACTTGAAATTGATGCTATTTCTGCCACTAGCGCCGGGAGTGTGAATGCAATTGTGTTGGCGCAAGGTATGCAACAAGGTGGACATCAAGGTGCCCGCAATGCCTTACGAGATTTTTGGAGAACGTTATCTTCTTACGGAGCTTATTATAGCCCGATTCGTTCCTTCTGGTCTGGTAATAGCGGTACTTTTCTTGCAAATGACATGTTCGCTCAATCTTCATTTCTATGGTTTGATTTTTTTATACGAAATTTTTCACCTTATATTTTAAATCCTTTAAATTTTAATTTGCTTCGTTTAGTTTTATCGGACAGAATTGATTTTAAAAAACTACATCGACACAATAAGATCAAATTATTCCTTTGTGCAACAAACGTTAAAACCGGTATGTTAAAAATATTTGAAAATTCTGAGATAACCCTTGATACTATTATTGCTTCTGCTTGTTTGCCTAATCTTTTTCAGGCTGTAGAAATAGATGGAGAGTATTATTGGGATGGAGGTTTTTTGGGAAATCCTCCTATCTTTCCTTTGATTTATCATTCGAAAGTAAATGATATTGTCATCATTCATAATAATCCTATTATCAGAGATACCGTCCCAATTAGCTCAACTGATATTACTAATCGTATTAATGAAATTAGTTTTAATTCTTCTTTACTACGTGAATTACGCGTGATTGCTTTTATCAGCAAAATAATTGATAAAGGCTGGATAAAAGAGGAATATCAAGAAATGATGAAAAAAAGATATATTCATATTATTCGTTCAGATGAAATCATGAATCAGTTTACATTAATTAATAAATATAATTGGTGTTGGGATTTTATTAGTCATCTATATGATTTAGGAAGAATTACTGCCGATAATTGGTTAAAAATTAATTTTGATCATTTAGGCAGAAAGCCAACAATTGATTTTTATGAATTTTTAGGCGATGACACTCAAACCTCTGAGTAATAAAAATTATTTTGCTCTCTGTGCTATAATTAGAATGGAGAGTATCTTATGAGCCAAGCTATAAATAACACTTTTTTTCAAACATCTGCACACGCGAAATGTATTTTAGCAGGCGAGCATTCTGTGCTCTATGGAAATCCCGCCCTCGTTTTACCCGTCATGAACAAATCAATCACGCTTTCTTATCAAGAAGCTGAAAATGAAATTGAAGTGATAAGTAATTTACCCTATGAAGAAGTATTTTTAACTTTATTTTGGGGAGCTTTACAGAAAGGATTACAAAATCTGCATAAAGAATCCTACCCTATGCATGGTAAATTTTCTTTTCATAATAATATTGAAATGGGCGTAGGATTAGGATTTTCAGCAGCACTTTGTGTAGTGATTACAAGGTGGTTAATATGGAAACATTGGTTGAATAAGGCTAAATTATTTCCTTTTGCACATCAGCTTGAAGATAAATTTCATGGAAAAAGTAGTGGTGTTGATATCGCTGGTGCGATTTCTAATCATTTGCTTCATTTTGAAAAATTAGGTAATAAACGGTATGAAATTACTGCAAAATGGAAACCAAAACTTTATCTCTCCTATTCAGGAGAAACAAAAATGACGGATGTTGCAATTAATAAAGTTAATACTTTTAGAAAAGCACATCCTAACTTAGCCAAGCATATTAATGATGAAATGCAAGAAAGTGTTTTTATGATTGAAGAGGCGTTGCAGAAAAATCAGAAAGAAGGTCTCCCCATGCTAGTTTCGGGTATTGAACAAGCTAAACATTGCTTTGAAGAGTGGGGATTAATCCTGCCAGAACTACAACATCATATCGATTATTTGTATAATTTAGGTGCCATTGCAGTGAAACCAACAGGCGCTGGTTTAGGAGGGTATGTAATTAGCTTGTGGGAAGAGGAGCCGCCTGAAAATATATCGCTTGAGCTAATAAAGATAAATGTGTGAGCGTATCATGAATAAATACAACGTGGCAGTAGTAGGAGCAACAGGTATTGTTGGTGAAACAATGTTGGCTATTTTGTCTGAACGTAACTTTCCGTTAAGAAAAATATATGCTTTAGCTAGCGAGCGCTCTACAGGTGAATTAATCAAATTTAAAGATCAATTTCTAGAAGTAGAAAATTTAGCAAACTTTGATTTTTCGCGAGTGCAAATCGCTTTATTTTCTGCTGGTACGGATGTGGCAGCCCACTATGCACCTCTTGCTGCGGCCCAAGGCTGTATTGTTATTGATAATAGCTCGCAATTTCGATATGAGGCAACTATTCCTCTCGTGGTTCCAGAAGTCAATCCTGAAGCCATTGCGCATTATCTTAATAGCCATATTATTGCTAATCCCAATTGTTCCACCATTCAAATGGTGGTTGCGTTGAAACCTCTTTATGATGCTGTAGGAATTGAGCGTATTAATGTAGCAACTTACCAATCAGTTTCGGGAACAGGAAAAGCGGCTATTAATGAATTAGCTACACAAACGACAGAATTAATAAATGGTAGGCCTATAAAGTCTCACATCTATCCGGTACAGATTGCTTTTAATATTATTCCCCAAGTCGATATATTCATGGAAAATCACTATACCCGTGAAGAGATGAAGATGGTCTGGGAAACACAGAAAATCTTAGGAGATAAAAACATACGAATTAATGCCACGGCAGTGCGCGTCCCTGTTTTTTTTGGTCATTCTGAAGCGATTCATATTGAAACAAGAGACAAGATAACCACTTCTGAAGCGAGGAAGATTTTACAGCATGCTCCTGGTGTGGTCTTACTGGAAGAAGATCACTATCCCACCCCTGCAAAAGAGGGAACCTCCAAAGATGCAGTGTATGTGAGTCGAATAAGAGAAGATATTTCTCATCCTCGTGGCTTAGACCTTTGGGTGGTAGCTGATAATGTGCGCAAAGGAGCAGCCTTAAATGCTATTCAGATAGCAGAGTTGTTGATTAAAAATTATTTTTAAAATGAGTTATAATAACCATAATCCTTATAGGAAAGGAGGTTATATGGTGGATATTGAGTTGGCAAAGGTCAATCCAGCGGGTGTCTATAAAAGGCCAAAAGATGTCTTAAATGATGCGTCCCTCACACGCGAACAGAAAATTGATATTCTACGTCGCTGGGCCTACGATGAAAGAGAACTGGCAGTGGCTGAAGAAGAAAACATGCTGACCCCCGTCAGTAATGGCACCATTTTGGATGAAGTATTAGAGTCCTTACTAAAATTAGGTGTTAAACACGAAGATTCCGGTGCACCCACCAAGCAAGGATAGCCAAAAGCTATTTAAAATCACTAGCAAGTAGGGTAGGCTACTTCTATGTATACGATGACAGGATGCCATCATGTTTGATTTTCTCTATCAAATGCCTAATAATGAACTATTATTCTTCCTCAGCTGCATTACCATTACTCTCTCTTTTATCGCGCTTATCATCGTCAAACGCTTTGTTTCCTTGAGTGCACGCTATAAAGATAATTCCTGCATTGGAGACACGAGTGCTTTGATTAGCATGATTTATGCTGTATTAGCAGGATTAGCAGCTTTGTATCTTATTAATAACATTAATTATACTGCTGACGCCGTGCAACGCGAAGCTAATGCGACAGCTGATATTTACCGTAATAGCCGATGGTTAAAAGTTCCTCTCAAAACACAGCTTCAATCCGAAGTGAAAAATTACCTTAATGAAGTAATTCATATCGAATGGCCACTCATGGAGGCTGGAGAGAAAATTAATAAAGACGGTGATTTTATTTTGGATAATATGACAATTGCCATTGGCCATTACCATTCTGCTGACAGTGCTGAGCTTTATACCTTGCATGATACGTTGCAAGAGATTAAAAATCTTTATAATGCACGTCATCAACGCATTCAGATGAGTTATTATACCTTAAACCCTGAATTATGGATCGTCATTATTATTGGCACTATCTTAACATTATTTGTAAATTACTTATTTGGAATGCATATTTATTTACATATGTTCACGGTTTTTGCTGCAGCCTTAATGACTTCTTCCATGGTCTTTCTTTTAATTAGCTTAGATCGGCCTTTTCAGGGTGAATCGATTATTGATTCTAGTCCTATGCAAGAAGTAGTGGCTTTGATGAATAGCAGTGCAGCTCGATATGCGAACCACAAGACTGGATGAAATTTGTCCATCTACAAATGCCATGTTATAATGCCCGCCGTTTTTCTTAACATGGATTAGATGATGAACAAATCAGCCGTACCATTGCTTAACTTAATGAATCTACAGAATACGCCGGTTCAGACTGCGCCTTTTCCTTATGCTGTCATCCCGAATTTTATTAATACAGACTATCTTACTCAGTTGGTGAGGTCTTTTCCCAGTATTACTCATCGTGGCAGTGTTCCAGTCTCGACTATTACCTGCGATCCCCTTTTTCAACAGCTTATTGATGAGCTAGAAGGTTCTGCATTACGCGCCCTGATTGCTGAAAAATTCTCGATAGAGTTGGAAAATAAACCCACTATTATCACTTTAAGAGGGCATACCACTCCTCGGGACGGCCATATTCATACAGATAGCAAGGATAAGCTGATTACCGTTTTGATTTATATGAATGAAAATTGGAACAGTAGGGAAGGGCAGCTTCGTATTCTCAACGGTGAGCATTCCCTTGATGATTATGTGGCAGAAGTGCCAGCCCTGGCAGGCACTTGCCTGATTTTTAAAGTAACCCCTAATTGCTGGCACGGCCATACTACTTTTACAGGTAAACGATTATCTCTTCAGCTTAATTATCTAATTGATGAAGCGGCTTTAGCAAAACATCATCAACATCACTATTTTTCAGCCAAATTGAAACGTTGGTTTCCTTGGGCGTTTGCACGAGGGTATTAATCATGCGAGTGTTATTCATTAAATTAACCTCCATGGGTGATTTAATTCACGCGCTGCCTGCAATGACAGATGCCATGCGGGCTATTCCTGGTATTGAATTTGATTGGGCGATTGATAAGGCTTTTGCTGAAGTAGCACAGTGGCATCCTGCTGTTAAAACGATTTTTCCTTCTTCGCATCGAAAATGGCGTAAGAGGTTATTTAGCTCAATCAAAAATGGTGAAATTAAACAGTTTATAAAATCATTGCGTCAAGAGAAATATGATTTAGTTATAGATGGGCAAACTTCTTTTAAAAGTGCTGTGATTACTTTACTAAGTAGGGGAGTGCGATGTGGATTGGATAAACAATCTGCACGGGAATGGTTTGCTGCATATGCTTATCAAAAAGGTTTTTTTGTCGATAAAAAATTACATGCCATCACCCGTTTACGTTTGCTATTTTCCGAGGTATTAAATTACCAATACCAAGCCGATCAACCTGATTATGGTATTGCTTCTTATCCTTTTCCCGCCGTTAATTTTCCACTCCCTAAACCATATGTCGTGTTTGTACATAATGCGACGTGGGAATCTAAACTTTGGCCGGAAAGTTATTGGCATCAGTTAATTCAGTTAGCAGCGGATGAGCAATTAACGGTATTGTTGCCGTGGGGAAATACTTCAGAACAGGCTCGGGCTATTCGTTTAGCCCAAGGTCATGCAAATGCACAAGTGCTGCCTTTTTGTTCGTTGTCAGAACAAGCTTATATTTTGAAAAATGCGGCGGGGGCTATTTGCTGTGATACAGGATTGAGCCATTTAGCTGCTGCATTAGATGTTAAATCTGTCACTATTTATGGTCCAACCAGTACAGCGTTGATTGGTACAACAGGACAATTCCAGCTCCATCAAGAGCCAGATTTTGCTTGTGTGCGGTGTTATAAATATCATTGTCGGTATGAAAAAAATTATCATCCGGAATCTAAATGTATGTTAGCTAATCTGCCGGAACAAATTTGGCGAAAGTTTCTAAGAATTATAAAGGGGGTTTAAAAGCAATAGAGGAGTCCTATTTATTGATACGATATGCTGCTAAAAAAACATCAATCGCACTATTTACCAAAGTACTTATACGTTTAGGGTTCAATTCTGGAATAAAGCCAAGTAATTTAGGCCAGAATTGATCTTCTTTTAAAAGCCCCATAAATTGACTTGCCGCAAGCTCTACATCTTTAATCTTTAGATTTCCCATGTTTTTTTGGGCAATTAAGTAATCTATTAATGCTTGAGTGAAGGGAGCTTTCCTTTGACGCAAAAGCGTTTGGCAAAGAGTAGGAAATCGGGCTGACTCTGCAATCATTAATCGAAACAATGCTACTGTTTCGCGTTGATATAGAAATGATAAAAAATTCTTGGCGAATTTTTTTAAGGCGTCCTCTGGCATCTCATCATTATTTAAAAAGTAACTCGCATTGTTTATTCTCTCCCAATGTTCCGCGAGCACCGCTTGAAATAAGGCAGTTTTATCTGGAAAATGATGATATACCGTTCTTTTGGATACTTTCGCTAAATCCGTTACATCCTGCATATTAGTAGCGCTAAACCCTTGTTTCAAAAAGATCTTTTTTGCAGCTTGGATAATAGCAGCATGTTTTTGTTTGGCACGAGTCATACCTAATCCTTTTAAAAGTAAACAATACCGTTTACATTTGATTGTAGATTGTTTATAGTAAATAAACAATATTTAAATCTAATATAAAGGTAACAAATATATGCAGCAGTATGAATTTACAAGAAAAGATATTGAATTTAACGCAGAAGGAATTATCTTACGCGGGTGGTTATATCTTCCAACTGGAGTTAAGCAACCACCCATAGTGGTGATGGCTCATGGATATAACTGCATCAAGGAACTTTATCTAGACAAATACGCAGAGTTATTCGCCCAAGCAGGAATAGCTACCTTAGCCTATGACAACCGTAATTTTGGTGATAGTGATGGCGAGCCTCGACAAGAGCTTGATCCATGGCAACAAGTAAGAGATTACAGAAATGCGATTACATTTGCCCAGCAATTATCCGAAATTGATCCAAATCGTATCGGCATTTGGGGTACTAGTTATAGTGGTGGACATGTATTAGTTGTTAGCGCAATTGATAAAAGGGTGAAATGTGTTGTTTCCCAAGTACCCACCATCAGCGGGTATCAAACCATGTTGCGACGAAGCCGTCCTGATCAGTGGGATGAATTGCGACATAAATTCGATGCTGATCGAAAAGCACGTTTTCAGAATAAACCACCAACCTTAGTACCCATGATCACAACAGATATTTCAAGCACCGCATCTCATGCTAGTTCTGATGCAAGTGATTTTTTTACTGGTAAAACGGCGCCTGAAAGTGATAAATGGAGATTCGTAAAATGGCGAAATGAAATTACACTTCGTTCGATAGAGATGTATTCAGAATATGAACCAGGGAGTTATATAACAAGAATTTCTCCAACCCCATTATTAATGATTATTGGCGATAATGATGTGGTTTCATTAACTGATTTAGAATTAGAGGCGTATAACCGTGCACATGAGCCTAAAAAACTTGTCATAATAAAAGGGGGGCATTTTGCTCCGTATCAGGATCAATTTGCCATAGCAGCAAATGCCGCATGCGATTGGTTTATACGATATTTATAGAGTAAATCTTAATGAAGAAAGATAAAAATATTCAACAAACCTTTATTGACAATATAGCGCAACTGAGAGCAATCTTACTGGCAGAGGATTATTATTACAGAATAGCCGCTATCCAATCCGCAATTCAAGCATATCAACCTAACACACATGAAAATGTCTATTACTCTCAGTTTGTGCAGCGTTTAATCGAATTACAAAAAGATAAAAATAATATAGTTTGTTTTCGATCTTATTTCTTGCAAGAAAAATATTCTTCTTGCCTAGATATTAGTGAGCATATGTTAACAAAAGCACAATGCTTAGCGCTGCAAACAGAAATAAGTATCATAAAAATGCATTATTTTTCTTATATAAATGATGACCCATCTGCATTATCTTATCTTAGCGCTATTAAACTACTGCATCAAAAGGCGTTTTATAGCAAAAATCAATTAGCCATTGAAACATTTAATAAATTACTGCAAGAAGAAACCTTAATTTGGATATTAAGAGATAAATTATTATCTCCTCATTTGTCGAGTAAAATTAAATATATAGCTAAAGAATGCTTAATTGCTATTGGCAACTATTCTATTACTGAAGATCACCCTAATAAGCATGCTAGTCTTGTGCTTCGTGTGCTGGCAGATGCAGATCCTACTAAAGAGCATTACCAAGAGGCTGCTTTAAAAGGGGATAGTTTTAGTGCATCCATGGTCATGCGTAAGGAATGTGAAGAAATAAAATATAAAATTGAATTATTAAGAAAAGCGAAAACCACTTTCTTCTGGGGTGAAAATGAGCGTTTACAAGAATTAACAAAGCACGCTATTACCTATTATAAAAAATTAATCCAATTAATAGATGTAATATTTGAGTTAATTATTTTCAAGACCCCTGATAGAGAAGAAGCAGAAAATTTTGTTGAAACTTGCGCAGCAAATGGATTTGATCAAATTTACTCTTCCTTAAGTCATCTTCCTATAGCTATAGATCTACGAAAAATGAATGAATTTTTAACAGCAAAAGCGCTCATGCTACAAGCAGCTATTAAGAATCGACCAGATCTATGCAGAAAAGCAAAAGAAATTTCAAGGCCAGGCATGGTTGAAGCGCAAGAGTTAATTGAAAAATATAGTAATAACAATCACATAGCATTGTCAAAAGAAGTAAGAAATGAAATAAACCGTCAGGAATTTAATCTTTCGAATGAAGTTCAAAGAAAATTAGGGAGGTTGTAGGTTTAGGAGGATATTGTTGTCTTGACAACTATTGTCATAACAACTATATTATAATTATGACTAAATATAAGCACAGCTTGCAGGATGATATTGGATATTGGCTTAGCAGACTGAGAATGAGAGTACATTCTTCGTTTGAAGCTAAAATAATGAGAGAAGGAATTTCTATTCCTCAGTGGTGCATCCTTATTAGTCTATATAACAATGATGCTTCAAACATTGTAGAGCTAGCGAACTTTATTGAGGTAGACAAAGGCTCCATATCACGGGTAGTTGATAAGCTGGAATCACTAGGATTAGTAATGAGGCTAGAAGGAAAAGATAGGCGCTCCAGCATTGTGAGGCTTTCAAAAAGGGGAGAAGAGCTCACCCCTAAGTTAGCTAGACTAGCTGAATTAAATGAAGAAGAATTTTTTTCATGCCTATCGGCAACTGAAAAAAATCAATTAAAATCTATTTTAAGAAAATTGCTTCATCACGCAGGCATTCAATCGCTTGGAGGATGGTTTTCTAAATAAAGTAAAAGTGAGGTTAGTTATGATAGATATTGAGGTAATAAATGAGTGTAAAAAGTTACCATTTTCAGAAGTGATTAGACGTTTAACAGAAATAGGCATTGAACGTTACTATACTGATCTAATTAGACTTGAAAAAACTTATTATTCTCACACTGGAGAATCATATATTGAGAGTATGCCAATAGAAAATAAGCCCAAAGTGGCTGATATTTTTAATGAAACCAGCGTCATTAAAGCACTTCACTCAATTCAAAAAGGTGACATAGATTATCCCACATTCATAAGAAACATTATTGCTGCGGGTACAGTTAGCTATACTGTTTATATTGATGGTAAAAAAGTCGTTTATGTCGGCCGGAAAGGTGAAGCTTATACTGAAAAATTTCATTTTTAAAAAGAAAATTTGCATAATTTAACCACATACGATTGGAAATGAATTATTAAATTGGTATCAAAAATTAACATGAATGTATTAGAAAATCTTAGAAAAGAATTAAAACGCAATACGAATAAAGAAAAAGCGGTTAATTACCGTAAATATTTTAAGAATAGTAAAGACGATCTGTTCTTAGGAATATCTGTACCCATCATTCGTAAAATTGCTAAAGAATTTTATCATTTAAAAAAACAGGATATTTTAGTGTTGATGAAATCAAGAGTTCATGATGAACGCTCCATTGCGAATGTTATTTTATGCAATCAATTCAAAAAAAGCGATGAAGAAAGGAGAGCAAAAATATTTAATTTTTATATTAAAAATAGAAAATACATTCGTGATTGGGATAGTGTAGATGATAGCGCACCTTATATTGTTGGACCATATCTCATTGATCGAGATAAGAAATTACTTTATCAATTAGCAGAATCAAATCGTATTTGGGATAGACGTATCGCTATCGTTTCTACTTTGTATTTTATTCGTCAAGGCCATTTAACTGATACGCTAAGATTGGCTAAATTATTACTCGATGATCAAGAAGATTTAATACATAAAGCAGTAGGTTGGATGCTGAGGGAAGTTGGTAAGAAAGATATTTTATTACTTAAAAAATTCATTAATAAATATCATAAGAAAATGCCGCGTACCATGTTAAGGTATGCAATTGAACGATTTCCTTCTGATGAACGTAAATCGTATTTAATTAAACAAAGAGGTAAAAATCATGAATCTTAAAGAAGCAGCATTACATTGTGATAAAGCATGGGGTCAATATGCAGAAAAATTTCAAATTAGTCGCTATGATGAATTTTATCTACTTAAAATGCAAGAAGAGTTAGGTGAATTATCCAGATCGTTTCTCGAACTTCGCGGCTCAGAGAAAAAACGCAAATCTTCTACAGATGAATTAAAAAAGAAATTTGCTGCTGATATCGCCGTTCTTGTAGGAAACGCATTAATTTTGGCTCACCATTTTGATGTTGATTTAGAGACTACCATCAAAGAAAAGTTCCCCGTTGAGTGAACCTATAACTGAGAAAGAGGGTAAATGTCGCACTTGATAGGAGATTCCGCAGCCTGGTGGTAGATTATAGCCGGTAACTCCTATTACCGGCTATAATAATCTACCACCTGTAGAAAATGTGTATTGTTTCCCTAAAAACTCCTAATATTATCGCGAAGAAGCCTTTCTTTTTTGAGCTCCATGACGATGTGAGCCAAGTCGATTTATGCTTCTTGGTAGTGCTTTTTGTGTAAGATCTAAATTTTGGCGAATTTTTGCTACATTAGCTGCTCGGGGAAGCCGAACACGGGTCACTTTTAGCTTTTTCTTTCCTTGCTGCCATTCTTTAATTTCTTTAATACCAGCCAGGATTTCTTGGCCTATATTGCGTTCTTTTTTCATTTTATACTCTCCAACTCTTTGGTTATTTGAGCTAAAGTTTTCTTATTAATATTTTCTTTTACCATTATGGCGACCATCCCACCTAACGAATTGCCAAAAATAATCGTTGGCTTTTTGATACGTTCCTTTATAAAGGAAGATGTATCTTGTACATAATCTTGGAGATTATAAGAAATTGCTCGAGTTGATTTACCATGCCCACGAAAATCAATTGCATAAACATGTAAATTCGTTATTAAATCAGAAATAATAGGTAAAAAAGACTGCCATCGACCACAACCTCCGTGAAGTAATAATATATCTGAGCCATTATTTGGTCCTTCGATATAGTTTAAACCAACGGATTGAGATCGAAAAATGTATTCATTTATTATTTTGTTATCTTTATTCATCAATAGGCATCATACCCGTGTATGACTCTTAACTTTTTTTACAATACGCTCTAAGCAGCTTCTGGGTATTATCAAAATCGGCATATCCCACCATTTTTTGGGCTTTATTCCAAAAGAAGTAAGGCCACGTATTGCGTCGTATACTTATTGCATAAGCATCTTCTTTTTCTTTTTTACCAGTAGCTTGATTAATGAAAACTCGCTCTATGTGAGGATTTGCACTATTTTCTAATAAATATTTAACCACATTATCTCGACCTAATGCAGTAGCCCACATTAATGGGGTATACCCACGTCTTTCATAGATTCCATGGTCATCATCTCGTTTATCTATATCAGCACCATTATCTAATAGCCATTGGACTAATGGTAGATTTCCTTGGGATGCTGCCCAGGTTAAAGGTGTAAATGGCCAATAGCAGCCACAGCTCCAAGCACCGTTTAAATCAGACTCATTAATATCTAGATCTTCATTAAATTGAGCTACTTCTAGTAATTGATGCCTTATATATTCTAGCTCTTCTGGAATTTCCTTTATTAGCATAAAAATATACCTTGATTAATTCTAATGACATGAAAAATTCCTACATATTAAACGTTGTATTATGCAATAAGCGAGTATTAAAATCCTTAAGGATATCATCGTGATGCTCGGGAAATGCAAGTAATATTAGTTCTAATGGGCTTTCAGAGTAAGAGTACACGTCAAGGCTGTTCGTAGCATAATAGTGAAACCCTTTTTCCATTGCTATATCATAAATAATATTTTTTTGTTCAGGAAATATTTCCACTAGAGTATATAAATCCTTTGCTCCAAAAATACATGCATCAAAATAGGCAGGAGTTAAGGCGCAGTCACGAATTTCATTTTTAAGCTTAGGAAATCTTTTTACGAGCGTTTTTAAATTTTCAATATTATTGGCAATTTTGTTAAAATACCCAGTATTATCTTTAAAAATTTTAGCCATGTTCGTTTCTGTCACATTTAGAGCATCCATATCTAATGGAAATATAGTGAGTTTCCTTCGTTTTGTTCGGGCCTGATTCATAGAGTCATCATCCTCATAAGAATAAATATTTCTTATGGGATGGTGGCGATATTTTTTTATTTCCTTTGTAGTTGAAGATGACTTAGGTTCCACCTTTAGTGCTTGGCTTGGTACATATCCATCCCAAACTTTTTCACCATATTGAAAGATATCATTTTTGGTGCTTTCCTCTTCAGAGGATTGGTTTTCATTGATGGCTGCATCCTCTAAACTTTCTGTAATTTTTTGTATTGTGTTTTTAAACATACCTACTTCTCCTTTTTATTGAAATAAAAATATCCCTAACCTTAAAAAAGTTAATCTTTATACTGAACATACTGATTACTTCTTGTTCAGCTACCTGTTGACTCCCAGTTGGCTGCGGAGATAAATTAGTTATACTAACCTTATTAACTATAGACTACCACTGCTTCCAAAATAATAAAGAGGCTTCTTTATGACATTTGATCCCCGAGTCTATAACATTCAATTTAAAGTTGATGATAGTTTACATATCAGCCTGGAAACAAACCGCTTAATTATTCGTTCAATTGATTCCGAAGAAGATGAAAAAAATTGCATCAACTTATTCAGTGATCCAGAGGTAATGGCGACATACGATACAGGGTTCCCCTATGAAGAAGCAGAAATAAAAAAATATCTCGAGATATGGAAAAAAGCCTGGAAGAATCATGATCCATTTAATGGATATGTCCTACTCGACAAAAAATCAAAAGAATTTATTGGTGTGATACTTCTTTGGCATTCAGCACCGGGGGAAGCCGAAATTGCCTACGCCCTTCAGAAGAAATTTTGGAAGAAAGGTTATGCCAAAGAAGCAGTCAATGCTGTATCGAAGTTTCTCATTCCAAGATTAATGTTACGCGGTTATACACTTGAAGATAAGCATTTAAAAAAACTAGTGGCAACAGTTCGTGTAGACAATCCTCCTGCCTCTAAAAAAATACTAACAAGTGTTGGTTTTAAAGAAGAAGGAAGAATTTATAAATATGACACTTGGAATAATTCTTTTGGATTATTTGCTAAATCATTAAGAAATAAATACCAGAATTTCTTTAGCCGTCTGGATCTTAGGGAAAGTCAGAAAAAATATGCTCAAGTTATTAATGAAGGGGTGGATATTACTGCCGAAGACATGGCGAAGCTGCAGGTACATAGACGGGTTAAATAGGGGTTGTAAGCTTATTATATTCAATAAATTAAGCCCGCTTCCTTAACTAACGTATTCATTAATTTATTTGCTGGGAGATTTCTGCATAATGAAACTGACTGTCCCGCCCACAGTGACATAAAATTTATATCATTTCTTTCTTTTGCTTTTTTTCGCATTGCATTTGTTAACGCATTCTGCACAGGATAATCAAGGATAGCTATTTTCTTGTTATCCATGCATTCAATGAATTTATTTCGTATCCCTCTCGCCCATTTTCCAGAAAAGGCACGTGTTAATACGGTATTATCCTGCCGCTGTGCTAATAAAGTTTGTTTATATACAGATGGAATTCCTGCTTCAAAACAACTTAAAAAAGCAGTTCCCATTTGCACGCTAGAAGCCCCTAACTCAAGCGCCGCAACGATTCCCCTTCCATTCATAATGCCTCCTGCTGCAATAATAGGAGTTTTAATTTGAGCTACTAATTGCGGCACTAAGCTAGATAGTTTAATTAATGCATCCTCTACCTTCCCTAAAAAAGTCCCTCGATGCCCACCTGCCTCACTTCCTTGAGCAACAATCGCATCAATACCACTTTCTTCCAGTAGTTGAGCTTCCGCTAATGTGGTCGCTGTGCCTATTAATATCGTGTGGTTTTTTTTGAATTTCGCGATCCATATTGGGTCCAACGTGCCAAATGTATAGCTAAAAACAGGAATTTTTTCCTCAATTAAGATATTTATTTGTTCTTCAAAAGAAGGTGTATAGGGTTCTATCACAGGCTCAACTTTTATATTGAGCTCAAGGCAGCATTCATTAATATCGTGACAAGCTTTTTGAATTTGATCTGAGGTGACATGATATTTTTGAGGAATAAAGAGATTAACTGCGAAAGGTTTATTTGTTAGCTCCCGAATTCTTCTGATAGCTTGTTGAATGTCAGCCGGGGTCATATAGCCTGCTCCTAGCGAACCTAAGCCACCTGCATTCGACACGGCTGCAACTAATTCGGGTGTGGTCGCACCGCCTGCCATAGGTGCTTGGATAATGGGGAATTGGATACCGATTGTTTTTGTTAATTTCATAACCCATCCTTTATCAAGCCGATCATTGACATTATGATCGGCTTGAATACTTATAAAATAAAATATCTTATGGACTCTTCATTATTTTAACCATTGCTTTTATTTCCTCCACGCTACTCCCTACTAACTGAGAACCTTGAAATCTCGTATGAACGTTCACAGCTTTATCTACAATTGCTGGATTATTACCAATACCACTAAATAAAGCGGGACCTTTTTGAGTAAGCTTGAAGTTTGTTTCTTCTACTACCCCCTCCTTGCTTACTTCTTGCTTCTCATTGTTAAAATATACTTCATTGATATTGGGGGCATTGTGAATTGTATCATCAACAAATTTTCTTATGTTAAAATTAAGAGGTTTTAAACTCTCTGAATAATGTTTATCAAAATTAAATTTAGATATATTAATTGGTAAGGTTTCAGATAGCGCTTTCAATAGCATTTCACGACTTTCTCCTTTATCTGCTTCATCTAGCATAACGAGTCTATTTTTATTTAAACCAATGAATTGAGATAAAGTTAATTGATTTTTTTCTTGCTTTAACAGCTTATCCTGCTCTTCAAACAAATCATCATTAGGATCACAGTCTTTTAAATTAGATTCTAATTGTTCGATATCGTCTGAAGAGGTGAAGGAATGTAAAGTTTCTATAAAATCATCTTTATTAATATCCTTCGGTTTATTCATCACTAAAAAAACTGAGGATTTTAAAATAGCTTCAAAAGCTGAATTAAATAATACACTTAATTGGCTAATTAAATCTTTATAAGCACTTCCCCGAGCAGCTATTAAATCATTATAATTGATAGAAATAATCAACCCTTGGATTTTGTTAGCCATTCTTCCTGCTATTTCCAGTGATATAGCCTGACAAATTTTTGCCTCTTTTTTTCCTTCATAACTAAAATCAGGACATTCACATACCATCACGCCATTTGCTATTTTATATAATTCAGGATGTAGCAAGGCACGTCCGGTTTGCGTAGATGAAGTTTGAATCTCGGGTTCATCCCCTTTGAGGTAAGCAATTTTATTACGTTTACTACCAGATCTTAATCCCGGATTACCCATAATAAGAAAATATTCTCTATTTTCTGGATCGTGAAATTTTTCTACGGTGCGCTTAGTTAAATCCTTTAATATCTGTAAATTGATTTGAGAAAATCGTGTATCCATTGTTTTATATCCTTTAATAAATACCTATAATCAGGCTGAATTATATCTATGTTTTTGATTTTTTGAATATTTATCTGCTGATGAAAAGTATTTTATTAATCAAAACTGTCTATTTATGTCAAATTATTAACCAATCTCTTCTCTTATTGTATTTACTGACAAATCTCCCCTCACTCTGTGATAATCTATAAGTAGAAGACAACCGAAAGGACGTCGATATGTGGAAGACACCTTTTAAACTTATATTTCCCACATTGGCTATTTTCAGTGTTATCTCATCTGCCCATGCGTGGGACAAAGGTATTTATTTAACTCAATATACCTTAGAAAATCCCGAAAAATTAGATTATTTAATCCGCGAAGCCAAGGCTACTGGCATTAATACCTTTATCATCGATCATGATTATTACAGCTCCCATTACGCCCCCGCTATTGCCAAAGTAAAAGCAGCAGGCATTAAAGATGTTGCCCGAATTGTGGTCTTTTCGGATGGCGGTAATGCTGAGCAAATTCATTCTCAAGCTCATTGGGAAGAAAAATTTAAATTTGCTGAGGAAGCCATTAAAGCAGGTGCTGACGCAGTGCAATTGGATTATATTCGTTATAGCTCTAAAGAGCCCGCAAGCCCCCAACATGCTAAAGATGTATACCAAGTGATTAAATGGTTTAAAGCCAAAATAAATGCAGAAAATGTCCCCATGGAAATCGACATTTTTGGTGAGGTGAGTTATTACCCTTCTATGCATATTGGTCAGGATATTAAAATGTTTGCTGATAGTGTAGATGGTGTTAACCCTATGGTATACCCCTCCCACTTTTGGCCTTATCAAAAATATTCTGCTGAACCCTATAAGACTATTAATAATTCTTTAAATGCGCTCGTCGGTCAATTTAATGATCATCCACCCTTTAAGGTACATGCATTTATTGAAGCAGCTAACTTTCATTATCTAACCAAAACTTCCAATGCTGAAAAACAAAAATATTTATTGCAAGAAATACGCGCTGTCGAGAATGCGAAAAATGCTTCCGGCTGGTATGTATGGAGTGCCAATAATGTTTATGATAACTTATTTCAAGTGTTGAAAAATAACGAGACAAAACCAGCTGATTTCTCTAAAACAACGATCGCAAAAAGCGAAATCAAACCTACTAATGAAACAAAGCTTAATGATGCAGCAAAAATCAATAACAATAACGAAGTCCGCCAACAAGATATTAAAACTGCTAATTCCTCTGAAAATACTGAAAATATGAATCTTGATTTGGAAACGGAAACATTTTTATCGTGGCTTAAGCAAGAGATAGACAACTATTAAATGAATCATACCGAGTTTTGAAGGGTTTTGAAGGCTAGACAGTTGCCTAGCCTCCTCTCAATTACTCATATACTTCATCACATTCGAAGCGAATAATGAGGATCTTCCTTCCTTCCTTCTAATAAAGGCGTTGTTTCGGGTGGTTCAATTTGAGCCACTGGTGCAGGTTGCGGGCCTTCCTCGCTTACTAATCTTCCCGGTTCCGGAATTATTTCAGCAGGTTTGGAGGCAGTTCTTCTAACAATATTTTCTACTCCAAGCAGTAAAAGAATACTCGTCGTATCTGCCAGTCCTGCTGCGCCTGTATTATGTTCTACATTAATCCGAGAAAAGGCATATCCCGCCCCTCCTAAAGCAACGAGTATTGTGGCTGCTACTCCCAGCTGTTGGGCTTTGGTCATCTTGCTCCATGCATTGGTTGTAAGTAACGTATACATACACCAGGCGAAGCTACCAACCACGAGACATCCGTTTACAGCAGAAGACTCAAGAGAGAATTGGTCTTTTATCTCATTTTTTGTCTCAGAAGCGTCAAGATTTCTAGCCTTTTGGATTCCGAAATAACTATAACCAGTAGCCAAAAGTGAAGCGCTCGCCATACTTAACTGTGTTATACCCCTCAATGCAGATAGAAAGTGAGATTTTGCTGTAGTGCCAGTGGGTTTTAAATAAGAAGTAATATTTTTCATACGTGAGTACATATAAACCTCCAGGAGAAAGCTTAATAGTTGATGAAAGGGAAAAATTGATTGTTATTCTCTGTTCATTATTAATATCACTCTCTCAGTAAGATTGAATATTAGTATTTGGCGTAATTTATTTCGGGAAAACCCTAAAAGCTTACTGGTGAGCTTTACCATCCTTGGTTATAATCCTTAAACAAGAAATCATTTTTATAATTGGAATAAATAGAATATGGCTTCTGACTATTTCCCTATACCGTTATTTGATGCATTGGAACACCTCGACGCATCAGCCGCGATACAACTTGCTGCCATCAAATCAAAACTTCCTAACGGCATCTCAATAAATGACGTCACTGCGGATTATCAACATACTTGCCAGTTTCTTCATTCTTACCGAGGCAGCGCTGAAACGTTTAAATCGTATCGTCGGGAAATTGAACGACTTTTACAATGGGCTTGGTTTAAACAAGGCAAGTCACTAAAAGAGTTATCTAGGCGCGATATTGAAGTATTTCTTGAATTTTGCCAATCACCACCTACTGATTGGATTGGTGTTAAACATGTCCCACGTTTTACCGAAAAAGATGGCCAACGCATTGCTAATCCAGTTTGGCGTCCTTTTGTGGCGTCTGTTAGTAAAAAAGCCTATCGCGATGGTCAAACACCTGATGTGAAATCATATATGCTTTCACAAAGTGCACTACAAGCTATCTTTGCAATTTTAAGTAGTTTTTATAATTATCTAGAACAAGAAGAATATACTAACGGTAATCCTGTTGCTCAAATCCGCCAAAAAAGTAAATTTTTACGTAAACATCATGGTAAAAAAACGATACGGCGCTTGTCAGAACTGCAATGGGCTTACGTAATTGAAACCGCCGAATTAATGGCTAATGAAAATCCTAACTTACATGAACGAACACTTTTTATCATGAATGCACTTTTTGCTATGTATTTACGGATTTCAGAATTAGCAGCGAGTGAACGTTGGATACCACAAATGGGGCATTTTTATAAAGATATGGACGGGAATTGGTGGTTTAAGACGGTGGGGAAAGGGAATAAAGAGCGAGATATTAGTGTTAGTAATGCCTTGTTAGAGGCATTAAGGCGTTATCGCCTCAGCATGGGATTAACTTCTCTGCCCTCTCCAGGTGAATCCCTACCTCTTATTCCCAAAGCCCTAGGTAAAGGACCCATAGGAGGAACCAGGCATATTCGGAAAATTGTGCAGCAGTGTTTTGATAAAGCGATTGAGCGCTTAAAAACAGATGGTTTTATGGAAGATGCAGAAATGTTAACAGCAGCAACAGTCCATTGGTTGCGTCATACAGGTATTTCCGAAGATGTGAAGATTCGTCCGCGCGAGCATGTCAGAGATGATGCGGGGCATAGTTCGAGTGCGATTACAGATCAATATATCGATATTGAATTGCGCGAGAGACATGCTTCAGCAAAGAAAAAGCCGATTAATAAATTAGGATAGGCTTAATCCAATAGGGCGAAATACGTTACATCCTATCCCCCATCGCACGTTGCTGCTCGGTAAACTTATTAGGATAGCCATCATAATTAACAGTCGTCATCATTCCCCCTGCTTGATGATAAAGGATATGACAATGCAACATCCAAATCCCCGGATTATCTGTATCAAGTACTACTTTAACAGTGGAATGCGGTAACACATCAATCGTATCACCCTTGCGCCCATTGATTTTTTTACCATTAATTTCCGTCACTTCAAACACATGCCCATGAATATGCATAGGATGTGCCATGTTAGTTCGATTATCAAAAATCAACTCTGTCCGTTCATTTGGCTTCACCATAGTAGGATCAATATTAGGCCATGCTCGCCCGTTTATTGTCCAAATATAGGTCGCCATATTGCCCCTTAAAATATAGGGAAAAGATTGTCCAATTGATTGTTCGGGCATAGGCTCTGCTGCGGACGTTTTAAATTCCTGATCATAATTTAATATCGGATTAGTTTGCGTCGTCTTTTCTGATAAGACGGGGATTTTGGCATGCGGTGTCGCTAAAATCATCCCTGTCTGCTGCTTTGTTCCTTCAGGTAATGCCAAAATAGGGTATGCACCTTCACCAGCCGGAATCTTTATTCTAATATCGAGTCGATTACCAATCGCCATTTGAAAACGTGACCCTTCGATAGGTTTAATCGGGGTTCCATCAACTGCAAAAAGTTCGCCTTTTAATTTACCTAAATCAATATAGTAATTACTACTTGCCGAAGCATCAATCACACGTAAACGCAATGTTTCCTCCCCTTTTACACGAATGATATCAGGATGTTGTAAAGTACGATGGTTAACCAGATAGGCATCAAACTTAACATCATTTACATCAGGCTTGTTCATCTGCATTTTCATCGCCATACGGGCGCTTTTCATGGTCTTTTTTCGTAAATCTTCAAAAATCACTTTAGGATTCTTAAAAGTAAAATCCTGAACAAACATTACTGCTTCAGGTTCACGTTTTTCTTGAGGATCATGGATAATGAGTGGCGCTGCCATTAATTTTTGTTCTTGGAATTTATAATGAGAATGTAACCAATATGTGCCGGCTTGCTTTAACTCAAAATGATAATGATAGTTACCGCCAGGAGGGATCGGTAATTGCGTAACATAGGGGACACCATCTTGATCATTAGGATCAATCAATCCATGCCAATGTAATACTAAGGGAACATGTGTTTTATTTTGAACGATAACATTAAAATCTTGACCTTTCGTGCCGATATAGCCGAACGTGCCATCCGGTTGTTTGACACTAAATACTTGGCTAGGACGACCATCGACAACAATCGTTGTTTCCGTTACCTGCAAAATGACGGGCTTGCTAGAAGTTGGTTCTGCTACAGCGAGATTAACGAGGCTTATCATCATCAGCAAGAGATAAATAAATTTCTTCATTTGCAGTGTCCTTATGCATTTTTTCTTCCTTATTCTTATGGTAGCTGGTTGAAAAATGAAATGCTACTAGGTAATCTCATTAAGATCCTTCAAAGGAATAGTAAAATGAAATGGAATTTCTTATTGGTAGCTTCCGTTTGCATCCTTCTCACTAGCTGCGAAAAAATGGCCTTGTTAACTACACCGAAAAAACAACCTATTCCTTCCCATACTCACTTGGCCGAGCAAGCAGAAAAGAATTTTTGGGATACCTTACATAAAGGCCAATATCAAAATCTTCCTGAAACGACAAAATTACTCACCGCAGCTTACTTACAAAATCCTAATGACCCCAAACTGGCAGCCCATTTAGGATTTGTCCATATTTGGAAAATTACAGAAAGACAGCGGGAGAAAACCATCGAACCTACTATTACGAATGAAATTATTCTCGCCCGGAAATTTTTCTCTGATGCTGTTGAACTGAACCCAGACGATGCACGCTTTAAAGGATTTTTAGGTGATAGTATTTTAATTGAAGGAAAAATTTTTCATGATGAGCGTGAACAAGTACATGGCTATTTTACATTAAAACAAGCTATTTCCATGTGGCCAGAATTTAATTATTTCACCGCTGGTTACCCTATGAGTACGTTAGACCCTCACTCAAAAGAATTTCAAACGGCACTTGCATGGCAGTGGAAAACTCTTGATTTATGTGCAGGTACGACAATTGATAAACAACACCCTGATTTTACTCTATACATGTACCGTGAAACGCAGCAAGGTCCATTGCGTGCTTGTTGGAATAACTGGATTGCACCGCATAATTTTGAAGGCTTCTTCCTAAATATGGGAGACATGTTAGTTAAACAAGGTGATTGGCAAACCGCGATTCAAATTTATAATAATGCGAAATTGAGTAAGAATTATTCGGTTTGGCCTTATCGTCATCTCTTAGAAGAGCGGATCGCGAAAATTAAAACCCACTCGCCTCCTCCTACACTATTATTTAATTCTGGTTATGGTTGTGTGGTATGTCATCAGGCAAGATGAACTCCACCTCTTATCAATAAAAACTCGACAATAACCTGAATTTTTGCCATAATTTTAAATTAAAACTAAGCACTAAAAAGAGATAATAAATGAACACGATTCCAAAAATTACATCTTTTATCTTATGCTTATTCATGTCATCACTTGTATGTGCAAATGAAGATAAAACCATTCAACACGTCCCTGAATTTTCAGGTGGTTTAAACATTTCCCAAATTACTGCTTGTGAAAAAAAATATAAAGATCTTTGTCCAATTGTGAATGCTAAATCTCCCATGGAGGGCATTGTTCAGCAAGAGTCTTGTATTGAAAAGAAAATGGCTGGCGACAAATCTTGCATACAAGCCAGTAAAATCCGACAGCTTACCTCTTATGCTCCTACTGCTCTTAAGCAATATGGTCCTGTTACTGTCTTTAATACCACCAGCTTAGCAGATGGTGTCACGACATTTTATATGGTTGATGCAAAAGGCCTTTTAATAGAGTTAACAACCAACTTGGATTTGGATAAAGATAACAACTATCTGGCGCTTAAAAAGAAATATCCTAATCTTACTCTTACCCGTTTCCTTCATTGGACTAAAGTTAATGAAGATCTTTTTCCTAACTCCCAACTTTTTTTCAATAATGATCAACAGCTTATCTTTAAACAGGAATTACGCGATGGTGACTGCGTAGCTTGTGCGGTAAAAGGGGTTGCAGAAGTAGCTTACGAGTTTAACTCGGAAGGAGCTTTTCTTAGAAGCACCTTACTAAAAGTGACAGCATTGAACTGATCTCATCAGTGAAAATTTAACTCTAAATAAATTTTAATATTATCAATTACTTATAATGAGGAGTCGGATTAATTTTGATTAATATAAAAGAGGAAGCCATGCTGTTTCCTCTTTTATGTAATATAATAAAGAAAGGATTACTTTTATGATAGGAATCCTATGGATACAACACTCAATGTTGATCTTAAAAAAAGGCTTATCCGTGCCCAGCGTTGTTTTTCTACATTAACTGATACCGAACTTGAAGAGTTGGAAGGCCTTTTTAAAGAAAAGCGCGTTACGGTTGGTGAAACTATCGTAACAGAGGGAGATATTGTTGATAGTGTTTATCTCATCGTCAGTGGTACAGCTGAAGTAAGGCATGTCTATATTGAAAATAATGCTGTCAAAATCCAACCTCTTGCCACCCTCGGGCCCGGGGAAGCAATAGGACTAAATGAAACAGGATTTTATTCCTTGTCTGGGGTACGAACCGCTACTGTTGTCGCCATGACTGAGGTAGTGTTATTACGTTTAAGCATGGCAGCCTTCCATGGGTTTGCACTCATGAATTCGCATGTGAGTGAAGTGATGCGAAGTTATGTGCGAAATTTAATGAGTCGGGAATCTTAGATCATCTGCCATTCTCAGGGAATGGCAGAGAAAAGTAGAACTTCTTACTTACCACCACTACCATTAAACTGCTGCGTCATATCCACCACATATTGCTTAGTTACAATAGGCATTTTTAATTGCGGCGCATTTTCAGCGAAATTAATCTTAGATAAATCCACCGCACGCAATGTCAAATCCCCATAAGTCCGATAATAAAACATCTTATGCGTTAAATCCTTGAAAACCACCCATTGCGTCAATTCATTCGTAGCTGTATTAAGTTGTTGCGTTTCGCGGACCCATCCAAGCGGAATATCGACATTATTAATAATATGCTGCGCAAGATTCAATGTATCATCGACATTATTCGTCGGAAATACGGTTTTTAATAAAACGGAAATTTTCACAAAACGCGAGGGTGGGCTGACATCACCCGGTAAGCCTAACATCCCTGAGCCCTGGCCTGTTGCAACAAATGTAATTCCTCCTGCCACCACTGGTTTAGGTGTCACAGGGGTTAAATTAACATAATTCCGTAAATTCGTTATTTGCCATGAATAAGTTGGTGCATTCGTAAGAACGCCGACAATATTCTCATACAGCATCATCTTACCATTAACAAACTCAACCACTAACCCTTTTCCTGTACTGTCATAAATGGCGTAATGTAAGGGAAAGATCATATTAATTTGCGGCAACGTTTGAGCGAAGACGTAGACATTTGCTAAAGCCTGCCTGACTTCATCCACTGTCTTAAAATTACCAAGTACCCAATCACCGAAGTGTACATAGGAGAGAGCATGGCTTTCTTGCCCATCAGGAACCATCGGATATAAGGTTTCACCAGGCAAATATAAACTTTCCACAGATAAGCCTTGCTCATTCATGCCATCAAGCGCGACGCCTAAATTGAATCCATCTAAAAATACATATCCATAAGCCGCTTTCCATGACATTCCTGCTTTTCCATTAGGAGCAGTGTCACTAAACGTTCTTCCACGTGGGGATGTCATTAAGTTAGATTTTAAATCTACCGCAAATTCCATACTTCTTGCGATAATCACCGTTCCATCCTGGCCTTTCAAACGAAAGTCTGTGCAAGCTTGGCCTGTTGAAATGTGGGTACTGCATAAGGCAAGAGAAATACCAATAGCGGAAAAGAACTTTTTCATGTCGCAATCTCCATTTGGACGAAATGAATTTACCACTTCCTTGGACGCTTAGAGGAACGATTTCATAAGAGTTGATTCTAAATGAGATGGAAGCTTTTAGCTATTACTTTCCCCTTGATTCCCTCCCTGGATGAGAGAGAAGCTGCGGGGAAAGTATCAACAGCGATAGCTATTTGTCTTCGCCTTTGTCCTCACCGCTGATGTGATCTTTGAATAAATCACCCAGGGTGGTTTTGAGAGGTGAATCTGAGCCTTTCTTCTTCTTACCGCTAGCACTGCCGGTAGAAGCTGCTTTGGTGGCTTTAGTACTCTTTTTAGCTGGTGTCTTAGCATCTTTGGCTTTAATAGAAAGAGTAATCGCATGGGCTTTTCTATCCGTGCCAATAATTTTAGCTTCGACCGTATCGCCTACTTGCAGCTTCGTACGTGCATCTTCCACTTTTTCTGCTGCTATTTCAGAAGCACGCAATACACCGCGAATACCATCAGTCAATTCCACAATCGCTTGCTTTTGATCAACTTCAACCACGGTGCCTGTGACTAAATTACCTTTTTCATTTGCTTCTAAGTAGCTGGCTAAAGGATCTTCTGCTAACTGCTTCAAGCCTAAGGCAATACGTTCACGTTCAACATCAATAGCTAGAATAATAGCTTCGAGCTCATCACCCTTCTGATATTTACGCAAGGTTTCTTGCGCTTCAGCTTCACTCCAAGCGATATCAGAAAGATAAATAAGACCATCGATACCCCCTTCCAACTCAAGGAAGATACCAAAATCAGTAATCGATTTGATCTTACCTTTAACGTGCTCACCTTTCTCATGTTTCTCTGCAAACGCAGCCCATGGATTAGGCGTACACTGTTTGATACCTAAGGAAATACGACGGCGTTCTGCATCTACATCTAACACCATGACTTCCACTTCTTGGCCTAAGTGAACAACTTTATTTGGATTGACGTTCTTGTTTGTCCAATCCATTTCAGACACGTGAACCAGACCTTCAATGCCTTCTTCGATTTCAACAAAACAGCCGTAATCAGTGATATTGGTCACGCGACCTGAAATTTTGGAATTCACGGGATAACGTTGACTAATGTCTTGCCATGGATCACCGCCTAATTGCTTGAGACCTAATGAAACACGAACACTTTCACGGTCAATCTTTAAGACGCGGACTTTGATTTCATCACCAATCGCTAAAATTTCGCTTGGATGTTTAATACGTTTCCAAGACATATCGGTAATGTGTAACAGACCATCTACACCACCTAAGTCGATAAATGCACCGTAGTCTGTTAAGTTTTTGACGATACCTTTTACTTCATCGCCTTCATTAATGTTTTCAAGGACTGCTGCACGTTCCACATTCGATTCAGCTTCTAGCACAGCACGACGAGAAACAACAATGTTGTTTCGCTTGGAATCAACCTTGATCACTTTAAATTCAAACTGCTTGCCTTCAAAAGCTTCTGGGTCACGGATAGGTTTCACATCTACCAATGAACCCGGCAAAAATGCGCGGACTTTGTTAATTTCAACTGTAAAACCACCTTTCACACGGCCAATGATGACGCCGGTAATGGTTTTCTTCGTTTCATAAGCTAGTTCTAAATCAGTCCAGGATTCGAGACGTTTTGCACGTTCGCGGGAAAGACGGGGGTTACCGTAGCCATCTTCTAATACTTCAAGTATTACTTTAACTTCGCCGCCTACTTGCGCTTCTAAATGGCCTGTTTCATCATAAAATTGCTCGATGGGAATATAGGCTTCTGATTTTAAGCCCAGGGCATCAACAACAATATACTTATCTTCAATACGTTCAACAGTTGCGGTAATAATGGTCCCAGGAATCATGGGAGCATCAGATAAGCTTTTCTCAAACAACTGTGCAAAGGTTTCACTCATACTTTTCTCAACTTAAATAAAAACACGGTTAGTGGTTGTTTCTTTACTCTGTTACCTCAAGCGCTTCAACGAGTTTCATCCCCGTCAAAGTTGAGATAACAGGAAAGGCCTTTTTTCGGGTAATCTCGGTCACAATCCGATTTACCACATCCTCCACAGATAAGCCGTTAGTATTGATACAAATGGCATCTGCTGCGGGCTTAAGAGGGGCAACGGTACGTTCTTGGTCACGCTTATCACGTTCACGCAGCTCCTCGATAAGGTCGCTTAGGTTAACATTAATACCCTTCTCCAGCAACTGATGATAACGTCTGAGCGCCCGTTCTTCGGGGCTTGCCGTGAGGAAAATCTTCAATTCAGCATCCGGGAAAACAACGGTTCCCATATCTCGGCCATCGGCTACTAGCCCGGGGGCTTCTCGAAATGCTCGTTGACGGCTAAGGAGAGCAGCTCGTACCGCTGGTAGTGCAGCAATAATGGAGGCGCTATTACCAATGGGCTCGGTGCGGATGGTATCGGTTACATCTTCCCCTTCGAGTATTACTTTAGGAAGCTTATTTTCTTGCGCTATAAACTGGACATCAAGGTGTTCTGCCAATACTTCCAGAGCTTTTTCGTTATCTAACGCAACGCAATGCTTTTGGGCGGCCAACGCAAGTACCCTGTATAAAGCACCACTATCTAAGAAGTTCCAACAAAGGCGGGTTGCCAATAGCTGGCTCACCGTACCTTTGCCGGTGCCGCTCGCACCGTCTATGGTAATAATAGGAATTATAGCGGGTTCCTTTTGATGGCTCATTCCTTCTCTTCTCCTTTGATATTTGCAATACGTTCCAGACTTACTAATGTTTCTCCCTCGCTTAATTGAATGAGACGTACGCCTTGAGTATTACGGCCAATTAATGAGATTTCAGCAACTGGTATACGCACGAGCGTGCCTTTATTGCTA
The DNA here is from genome assembly GCA_021324335.1 of Gammaproteobacteria bacterium. Taxonomy (GTDB): domain Bacteria; phylum Pseudomonadota; class Gammaproteobacteria; order DSM-16500; family DSM-16500; genus Aquicella. The sequence goes on along the minus strand of JAJPJH010000084.1, from coordinate 475 downwards.
ATTAACATCGCTTCATCCTCTGGATTGACTTGCAACGCACCGACCACTTTACCGTTACGTTCATTGACATGAATAGAAATAACGCCCTGGCCCCCTCTGCCACTGAGACGGTATTCCTCTAAGGGGGTTCGTTTTCCATAACCATTTTCAGTAGCTGTTAAAATATCGCCCGCTTGCGCCACGATCAGAGACACCACATGCTGATCTTTCTGCAGCTTCACGCCGCGAACCCCCACTGCCTGGCGCCCCATGCAGCGGACTTTACTTTCAGGGAAACGGACCACTTTACCTGCATCTGTGAACAGCATAATGTCATGGTTGCCGTCGGTAATATCTGCTTTAACTAAGCAATCTCCTTCATTTAAAGCGATGGCAATAATACCTGACGTACGTGGCCGGGAAAAATCGACTAGTGATACTTTCTTCACAAAACCCATCGCCGTTGCCATGACGACATATTGATTTTCACCATATT
>JAJPJH010000024.1 GCA_021324335.1 Gammaproteobacteria bacterium | reverse complement strand
AATTAGATGTCACGCCGCAAATTAATTTAGGGAATGCTATCCGTCTGAAGTTAAACTTGAAAAATGATACGCTGCAAAATCCGCAAAACCCCGGATTAACACCCTTAATTAATACGAGTAAAATTACCAATTCTGTTATCATTAATAGCGATGATGTGCTAGTTCTGGGAGGGCTCATCAGTAATTCTAATAATGAAAATATTAACAAGGTGCCGATTTTAAGTAGTATTCCGCTCGTTGGGCCCTTATTCGTACAGAAAACAACAAGTCAGCAAAAACAAAATCTCGTGGTCTTTATTAAACCGATTATTGTGCATGATAGTGATGATGCAATGGTGATTACGCAAGAGAAGTACAATACCATACGTAGCACGCAGCTTAATTTCCGTGAAGATTTAGCAGAAGTGGGCGATAAACCTGCTAAGACCTTATTACCGCCCTGGAAAAATAAGAAAGATTTACCGGTGCCTTTCGGGGCTGCTTCGCCATGAACGCATTACGCTTTGCTTTTGCAAAACGGTATGGTGTATTGATTGCAAGTCTTGATGAATCTGCTGCAAAGGTGATTTACCATCAAGCTGTCCCTCCTAAAATATTAATAGAAATTCGTCGCCATTTAGGGTTGCCTATCGTATTAGAGCGGGTGAATGCGGAGGTGTTTAACCAGCATCTTGTGAAAGCGTATGAAACAGATTCAGCAACTGCCATGCAAATGGCGGAAGATTTAGGCGATGCATTCAATTTATCCGAGCTGATGCACGAATTGCCGAAAGCGGAAGATTTATTAGAAAAACAAGATGATGCGCCTATCATTCGTTTATTGAATGCCTTACTAAGTGAAGCTATTAAAGAGGGTGCATCGGATGTGCACATTGAAACTTTCGAAGACCACGTCACCATCCGTTTTCGCGTTGATGGAATTTTGCGGGAAGTCCTGGAGCCGCCGCGCATTTTGGCGCCGCTTATTATCTCCCGTATTAAGGTGATGGCGAAATTAGATATTGCTGAAAAACGTTTGCCGCAAGATGGCCGTATCACATTACATATTGGTGGCCGTGCAGTGGATGTGCGTGTGTCCACCATGCCTACTAATCATGGCGAACGGGCGGTGTTGCGTTTGTTGGATAAACAAAGCGCGCGGTTAGATTTAGCAGAGTTAGGGATGGAAGCGAATACGTTAACATTGCTGCGGACATTAATTGCTAAGCCGCATGGTATTCTGTTAGTAACAGGCCCAACAGGTTCCGGTAAAACCACGACATTGTATGCGGGATTAACGGTATTAAATGATAAAAAACGCAATATTTTAACTGTCGAAGATCCTATCGAATATGATTTAGTTGGAATAGGGCAGACGCAGGTTAATTACAAAATTAATATGACATTTGCAAAAGGATTGCGCGCTATTTTGCGCCAAGATCCGGATGTAGTGATGGTAGGAGAAATTCGCGATTTAGAAACCGCACAAATCGCGATTCAAGCAAGTTTAACAGGCCACTTTGTGCTTTCTACTTTGCACACGAACAGTGCGATTGGTGCTATTACGCGTTTAGATGATATGGGAGTGGAACCTTTCTTGTTAGCGTCGAGTTTAACAGGCGTCTTAGCGCAGCGATTGATACGCTTACTTTGTGCACATTGCAAAAAGCCAATGGTGGCAACAGCAAAGGAGTGTGAAATCGTGGGTGTGCCTGAATCCCAATCGCCGGTGATTTACCATCCTGTGGGTTGCGAGAAATGTCGGTATTCTGGTTATTCTGGTCGTAGCGGTGTGTATGAGTTAATTGCGATTGATGATAACTTACGGGCGATGATTCATGACCGTGCCGCAGAACAGAAAATGCGTAAATATGCACGCAGTTTGTTTCCGACCTTACGGCAAGATGGCTGTGCACGGGTGGTGAAGGGTGATACGTCTTTAGAAGAAGTGTTGCGGGTGGTGGGGGAAGATTAATTGTCATCCCGGCGAAAGCCGGGATCCATGGTGAATGGCAGATGCGCATTGGATATAAATTCCTCTAAATTAGACAATAACACAGCAACGTTTTTTCTCCTCAGATGACACCGGAGCTTGTTTGATCGTATTTTTCACATAAAATAAAGAATTGCTACGACGAGCTTCCTTAGCCAACCTTTCCTTCTTTTTAATTTCATCTAGAATCGCCAAACTTTTTTTACTCACCGCACTTTCTTGAGCATATTGACCTGCAAAATGTATCAAAATGCCAGGAATCTTTTCACGTGTTAAGGGTAAGTATTGATCACAAGAAAGATCATGTAGTTTTTTGCGATAGAAGATTTGGTGTTGTTCCACTTTAAATAATGGCGGAAAATTTTCTATCACCTTCGGAATCAAATTCACTACATCTAATCCAGTTTCTAATAAAACATGACCTTTTTCATACATAGAATAAATTTCCTGAAACGCTTGTTTGACGGCATCTTGAGCTTGCAAACGATTTTCTTCATTTTCAGCCTCAAATAAGTGACCATCCCCGTAAGCTTTCCACTTATCGCGTTTTGTCGCAACTAACAAACCTTCTCGATTATCTTCATCATGCTGAAAAAGTGAAAATAGTGGGCCAATATCAGGGCCTAATTGATCTTGTAATTCTTTGCGGGGGGTGCGCATATGGCCAGCAGCGAAGAGGTCGGTTAAGAAATGGCATGCAAATGCTTCCAGTGATAAGGCAAAATTAAATAATTTTTCTTTTTGAGTTAAAAGGGAAGTCTGATTAGCCTCAAACGCTATTTTCATCGCGATTGTATGCCCTGTTTGATAAGCATCTAAAGCTTGATTATTAAAATGGTCTAAGTTGTTTTTTGCTAAATTGAGATAGCTTTCTTCTGTGCACTTCATGGCTGTGAAAGTTTCTTGAGCACCATATTTTTGAAGGGCATCTGATTCAGGGTGATGATATTGTAGGGCTTGGTCAACATGCTTTCTTTCTTTATTAATCATTTGAATAAGTTGATTAACTTCGTCAGCTTCTGCGTAATTAAGCGTATTGAACGCACGCATAAAGATTTCACTTTTTTCTTCAGGCGTGGTGCCGGAAGAAATAGGTTTCTCTGAGCTAAAGTAGTCTCCTGCTAATGCAATAATATAACGAAGTGGTAGAGTGACCCCGCTAGCAAGTGTGACTTCCGGCAGGTTGGGGGGAGCTAACGCGACATGTTCTGAAGAAGCAAAGGCTACCATGAAATTCCTCCTTGAATTTAATAGGTGTTCTCATCATAAGCCTTAAAAGCTTAAGGAATTCTTAAGATAATGAATCTATGGTATGATTTACGCTTAAATAAATAGTCATGTCGTGATCGCATTATGCCAGCCTATCATTATGCCGCTATTACCAGCGGTGGCCGTGAACAAAAAGGTGTATTAGAAGCAGAAAATGAAAAGCACGCCCGCCAATTATTACGTGAAAAGTCATTGTTTCCCCTGCATATCCGAGCAGCGCAAGACCGGAAAGAAGTTAGTAAACACCGTACCTTGCTCCACTTATTAAGTCGGCAGCGCCGCGTAAATACCAAAGAATTGGCTCTTTTGACTCGCCAATTTGCTACTTTGCTGGCTGCTGGGTTACCCATCGAAGAAGCTTTATTAGCTGTGTCTGAGCAATCGGAAAAGCCACACATCAAGGGATTGATTTTATCTGTTAGAAGCAAAGTGGTGGAAGGTCATGCCTTAGCAACGGCTTTGCGTGAACATCCGGAGAGTTTCTCATCGTTATATTGTGCGACAATTGCAGCGGGGGAAAAATCAGGTCATTTAGATAAGGTGCTTTTGCGCTTAGCAGATTACACAGAGCAGCAATGGCATATGCGACAAAAATTATCAACGGCATTAATTTATCCCATCATGATCGTATTAGTGGCTTTCGGCATTGTGGGGTTTTTGTTGGCGTATGTGGTACCTAAAATGGTAGCTGTGTATGGTCATTTGAATCAGGCTTTGCCGACCTTAACGGTGATTTTAATTGCTATCAGTAATGGCGTGAAAAATGATGGCTTATATGGATTACTCATTATCATCGCTGCTTTCTATTGCTGGCGCCGCGCCTTAAAAAGAAGTATTACATTGCGCGAAAAATCGCATCAATTTTTATTGCGATTACCACTCATCGGTCATGCTATTCGTACGGCTGATACCGCGCGGTTTGCTCGCACTTTATCGATTTTATCGGCATCGGGTGTCTCTACACTTGAAGCAATGACCATTTCCGCACAATTGATGATAACGATACCGATTCGCAAAGCAGTAGAAGAAGCTGTACTGCGTGTGCGCGAAGGGGCAGCGATTTATCTTGCATTAAAGCAAACGACTTATTTTTCACCGATGGGCATACATATGATTGCAAGCGGTGAGAGCAGTGGTCAATTAGAAGCAATGTTAGAGCGAGTAGCGCAGCATCAGGAAGATGATATTACGCGATTGATTGATGTGGCATTAGCTTTATTTGAACCAGTGGTTATTTTGTTGATGGGCGCGATTGTGTTATTTATCGTGTTAGCTGTGTTGCTGCCAATTTTCCAGTTGAATCAGTTTACGGGGTAGCGCTTATTGATATTGCTTTTCAAGTTCTTATTGTTGCAGAATGCTTAGGAGCTACGCTAATTACAAAAATTATGGAGGAGGAAGTGGGAATATGTTCTTTAGATCGAGTAGTTCCAATGTGCAATCAAGCCGCGAAAAACGAGGCGACCTGGGCCCGCTAGGCGCAGATAATATAGTCAATATCAGGTCTCAATTGATACCTCAAGGTGAAAGTATTTTAAATCGACATGCCTATCAAGCGTTATTTAATTTTACTAGCCTAAATCATTATTATTATTCTTTAAGAAGGACACCACAATTATGGAAAGTTGTGTTAAAGAAAATTTATGCATTATTTTATTTGGATCAAAATTTACTTGACCTTGCTGAGGAAAGAAAATACCGGAAAGAGTATTTCGGCCCTGATCTTGACGATTCTTATAGGCAAATGGTGATGTGGCTTCTTGATAAATTGGAAAAAATAGAACCTCTATGGAAGAAATATGATCTTGTGAAGTTGAAAATTTCACCCGGGTTGGTTGCGGAGGCGCAGGAGCTTCTTTCTAACATCCGTTGTATTTCTTCGCAAAGCGAGCCAGAGAAATATGTCTCACCCATTGTATTAACTTTGCATTTTAAAGCACTCAAGATTAATTTGTTTTTCAATCAAGCTGAGAGGGATAAAGCACTCAAGATTAATTTGTTTTTCAATCAAGTTGAGAGGGATAGTGAAAAAAAGAAAAATACAGAAACTGCTATTGAAGGGGAATTAGAATACATAAGGACAAAAATTAAGGCGTCAGAATCCTTCAAAAAAGAAGGTATGCTTTTATTCTCTAGAATGTACTATCCAAACAATATTGTTAACAATGAGCTATTAGCGAAAACGATATCTACGATATATGGGATAGAAGAAGAGATTTCATGGTCCGATGTGATTTTTTCAAAGGGATTAGTTTGTGAAGTGGGGATTTTAGATAAAATTGTAAAGATTTTAGATAAAATTGTAACAAGTCCAAGAAGTTTTACTTATGAATATGAAATTCGTCAAAGATTAACCCTCATTTTCGGTGTTAGTTCGGAGAATTTTAAAAATTTTTCATTCATAGAAAAGATTGAAGCATTGTGCTATTCAAGTAGTCTCTCTCGTATAATAACCAAATCAGCAGATATTCAAAATATCATAACGAAGTATCCTAATTTTTTCAACCTGTGTAAATTGAATTGTATTGAAGATTATGTAAATATTTTTTTAGATAGTCCTTATTTTGATCTTATTTATACTTTTTTAGATTCATATAAAAATGAAAAAGATAGAAATTGCGATTCGAATGAGCTTTTTGAGATCATTGCTAAATTTCCAGGCGTATTTTCAAAGCTTTTTGAGTATGGAGTTGTGAGTTTAGATGATCCGTGGAATTACTCGTCTGCTTCTGCTAGTAAGTATGCACGGATCTACCCCGTATTGATTGAAGTTTTAAATAGGAATAATCAATTTTTTGATGGATGGAATGAAGAACAATGGAAGAATCTATTTGAGACATGTAAAGAAGTTTCTTTTACAAAAGCGCTAGAAAATCTACTAAAAATTATCCCATTAACATTAACTCCTGAGCAATTTACTCGTCTTTGCATACAGCCAGCAACGCAGTGTAGTGATATCCAAAATTTATTAAAGGGTACTTCTTCAGATGAAGAGGCATTGACAAAATTGAAGCGGGCATTTCCCGAAGCTTTTACACAAAAACGCAAAACGACACCACTTTCCCAAGAGGATTTTTTTTATCAGAGGAAAAAATGTGTCAAAAGAGCTAAAGGAGGAAGCATTAATGAAAAAATGAAAAGCATGCCGGATAAATGTGGGCGCCTGTTTGCCGCTTTACCATCAGCGCCGCCAATTACCCAAACTAATATTAATAGCAACGAAGAAAGGTCGGAGGAGCCCCAGGCTAGAAAAAACAAATTAAGTAAGAGAAAATGAGGCGCCGCCACCCTTACACACAACAGTTTGATGGATATTAATCTATGCTAGATTTTGCTTGGCTTTATGTGAAAGATGGGGAACTCATTGTACCGAGTGATCATCATTTAACTAATAATGATATAGATAATTTATTTAAATTTTTAAAAGAAAATAAAACTATTTATCATCTTAAGCTAGTGGATCAATGGATAGATGAAAAAAACGCCTCAACCATTGCTGAATTTCTAAGAACTAATTATACCCTGACTGAGCTCATATTGGCTAAATGTAAAATGGATGCTAAGACTATCAGGATTATTGCTGATGCTTTAGCGAGAAATACTAGTTTATTGCGTCTGGATTTAAATGGAAATGGGGTAGGAGACGGGGGAGCTGAACATCTTGCTCTTTCTCTAAAGACTAACTCATCATTAGTTATTCTTAATCTTGATAATTGTCAAATTGGCAATAAAGGGGCAAGGTATTTAGCCTCAGTGCTCAGGAAAAATCGCACGTTATATTCGTTGGTGCTAACGGGAAATCCATTTTCCTTACCTGAGGTGAGTGTTTATTTCTTAAATGCGATCCCAGAAAATAAAGCAATTAATCACATCCAACTAGCAGAAGATGAGCGAGAACACCAGCGGTCATTGAATGAGCTTTTAGAAAAGAATAATCTAGCTCGAAGTAAGCTTGAATTAGCTATTGTTAATAAACAATATAAAGATGCTCTAAATCTATTAAATGAATTTGTGAATTTTTATACTTGCAGTTATCTGTTAGATATTGGAAACGTTTTGGCTGCGACAGCTTACACTTCTTATGACGCATCAACCATCGGAGTGGTGGAACTTGTTATCAATTATATGAAAGCAAGAGGGTTAAATTTATTGCCGCCTCACTCAAGGAAGAGTTTGCTGCAAGCTTTTGATAACGAATATTTAAGTAAATTGTTGCCAAGATTAAATAAAAAAAACGCAATCGATGTAGACTATAATTTTATTACCCTTAAAGAATTAAATCCTGACTTTATTCTAGATAAATTTGCCTATGCAACGGACTTGACTGAAATTACTATTTGTTATTATCCATTAAATGAAAACCAGATCAAAAAAATCATCCACTTAATTAATAACAATCCGGAGCTTCACACTCTCAATCTAAGCTATTGTTTTATTTCAGATGAGTTAGTTAAGTCATTATTTTCTTCATTGGCAAGACATTCCTCCTTGACCACCTTAATTTTAGCTGGAAATCAATTTACTAACAAAAGTGTACCTTTGATATTGACATTAACGAAGCAACACCGTCTTACTCACTTAGATATTTCTGCCAATGCGTTTTCTCAAAAAGAAATATTCAATATATTAATTAATCAATTACAACATCCATTCATTCAGGGTACGATAATAGAATTTCATGGCAATGGCCAAAAAATAAAAGCCGAACCTTTACTGGAGGATTGGTACGAGTTGGTTATAGCATTAAGTAATAATAGCCAACTTATTTCCATTAATATTACCCATGATCCTGAGCGATTAGATGAAAGGCTTTCCATTCTTCTTGTTCATTTTTATGCAGCTCGAAATTTACATTTGTATAAGCAAGAGATATCTTCATTAAAAAACTTATATTTTGATATTCTTGTTACTTTAATAGATGTTTTGCCCGGGTTTTTATTGGCGGGACATTTATGCCATGAAGCGCTAGTATTTTGTGAGGAGCACCCAGATTCTGAATTTAATTTTTCAAAATCCCTGTGCCAAGTTTTGTTAATCAAACATCAGCAGGCATACGATAATGATGAGGGCTGCCTTTCGCTTTATAAATTATCACAATGTGCTTTTGAGCAACATAAATATGAGGAGGCTTTAAATTATATCACCCAAAGTATGCGGTATAAGCCAAGATTGATTGATGCTTACAAATTACGCGGAAAAATTTTTGCAGAAATGCGACAGTTTGCCGCAGCTGCAGCAGATTATCGTTTTATAGTACAACATTTGGCAGTGTCTGATCCAGATTCGATAAAATATTTAAATTATTTAGAAAAAAAAGTTATCCCCGATGAGTTACGAACTAATGCAGCAAACGCTATGATTGATCTAGCTATTAATGGCATCCGAGACAAAGAATATATTTATTTATCCGCTATGAGTAATTCCCCTCTTAAAATGAAATCTGATGAGAGAGATCTTTTAATAGAGGCCTTAAAAGATTTATTAGAACAGCATACTGATATAGTTCAACTATCAGCTGAGCAATACACTTTTTTGATACAGCATATTGCATTGCTTTTAAGAAAGCATAATTTTTTAATAGAGAAAAAATCATCTATTTTTTCTCGCTATCTTGCGATTAATCCAGAGATTCATAAGAAAGCCACGGAAGAATTAGATAAGGAATTTATCAATGCTATTTCTGCTGCCCTAGACTTAATTCCCCCCACTTTTCCCAACCCGTTACCTTCAGCACCTCCTCTTTCATTACCTAATTCCAGAGAGGTGTCACGGACAAATAGTTTTAGTTTATTATTTCCGAGACCCTCAGCGCCACCTTTATCAGAGCCTGTATCAGGAAATGTTTCACCGAGAAGGAATACAGTAAGTTATAGCCAAGTAAGGTTGGATGAAGTTAGTAGGAAATTGGAGCCTTTTAAATAGAAAAAACGCCACCCTTATAAACTATAAGGGTGGTGATCGTAAGGTAGAAATAAATTATTCCATCTTGTTCGGCGAAATAATCTTAAGCCACCCATCAATCAAGTTAATTTGATACACATTCCCTTGTTCCTTATAAATCGATTTTGCAATATTAAGCAATTCAATCAATTTATTAAACGAAGGCGCCGTAAACCAATGTTCTTCCAAAATAAATTCTACAAACTTAAATATCAAATCAGGATCCGCTATTTTTTTCATGTCCTCTAATAAAATAGTCTGGATTTTATCTTTCTTGTACTGATTTTCAAAAAGCGGTCGTTGTCCTAAAAACACGCTTTTAGCATATTCTAGAAAATAATTCGCATCGAGTGAATAGGCTGAATAAAATAATACCTCTGGTGAAGCGCAAAGGGATAGTGATTGCGGCGTCATAAATTTCTGTTCCGTGTCATTAATAATTTTTGCGCATTTAAGCAACTGTTGTATAGATGCGTGAGGAATAGTTTTGATATCCACATCGGTCGGATTGGCGCCTTCTATCAGTAAGTGCATACACACTTCCCAATTACCTGCTTTCGCAGCAAACCATAAAGGTGTACGGTTTTCTTGGCGAGTTGGATACAGTTGATTTATTCTGTTTTTAAGATAGTTAAAGATAGCAACATAACCATTTTCTCCGGCAATTTGTAAGGGCGGTTTTTTGACGGGATAATTAATCTTAGCACGATAAGTGCCTACTAAAATTTCTACCATTTTAAAGTGATTTCCCTGCACAGCTAAGCAAAGCGGGGTATCACCCTTATCAGTAGTCATTTCAATTTCAGCACCTTCATTTAAAAGATGGGCAGCGACATTGCTATAGCCGAATTTTACGGCATAATGCAAGGCTGTTAATCCTTCCTCATCTTTCGTATTAATTTCTGCGCGCATCTCGTCAAAATTTAAAAGATATTTGATAGTTTCTAAATGGCCACCTTTGGCTGCTAAATGTAAGAGGATAGGAGTGAAAGAAACACCAAATCCACTTAGGTAATCAATGATGCCTACATGGCCATATTGAGCAGCCAACTCCATTTCATTTT
>JAJPJH010000002.1 GCA_021324335.1 Gammaproteobacteria bacterium | reverse complement strand
GAAGGATGGAGTACTGTTATCGAAGATGCAAGAGCATTAGGTAAGCCAATGTTAATTTCTGATTTTTCAGTTCATTTGGAACAAAATCCACCACAAGCATATTTTTTTGAACGATATAAACCAGAACAATTAGCGTTATTGATATCTGAAGTATTGTATCATTTTCAGCCTGGTCCAAATCTTGAAGAAGAAAATGTGGCTAGAAAAAATAATTATTTTGCTACTCAAGCTTACGGCAGGCGGTTAATAGAGATAGTAAATAATTTTAGATAAGTCAATATATAAGGTAATTTCAGTGAAAAAAATCCTATTATATATCAATTTAATTCTGATATTTTTCCCTGCATTTTCTTTATCCTATCTGTTTACTGGCATATATTTTCAATCTAGAATATTAGGTTTACCATTTTTGTGTTTATACATATTTTTAAAAAATAGAAAAATTCAAAAAGATTTATTATTTTTTTTAATACCCTTATTAATATCTATTATTACACCAATCTTAGGTCTACTAAACAATAGAAATTTTAGTCTAATAGATATTGGTTATATTCTAACTTTTTTATACTTAATAGTGTTTGCTCAAGCTATGGGTAGTAACTTAAATTTATTTATTAATTTTATTAATTTATTCACTTTGACAAACATACTTTATGCCCTGATTCAAACAATTTTTATGAACATTGGATTAGACTCTGTTGCAATGATTCATTCTAATTTACCTATTACAATAAAATCCGGTTATGTGCTTCCTTCTTCTATACTACCTTACACTTATAGGTTTAGTGGACTTTTTAATGAATCGTCTCCTTTTATGTTTTATCTATCTTGCTTTTATATATTTATATTAGAAATTAATGAAAAAGAAAGAGCAAAAATTACTTTAATTTTTCAAGGATTAACGCTACTTACAATACTTATTTCTGGCTCAAAATATTCCTATGCTTTTTTAATAGTTTATGTAGTTATTAAAGCTATTTCAAGTATAAAAAATAAAAATATTAGAGTATTTCTATATACAAATATATTAATTATTGTTATATATATTTTTATTAATTATTATTCTATTATTGTTACTTTTTTATCTGAATCATTGCCAGCATTTGACGAGAGAAAGTCAAATCTTGAAAATAGTCTTCTTTCACTTTCACAACTTAGTTTGATCGGCAATGGTTTTTTGCCTAGCTCAACTGGTGAATCTGGTGGATTAGATGCCATTACAATAGTGTTTGGTGGTTATGGATTTTTATTGGGTCTAACTATTTTAATCTCTTTTTTTGGTTTTATTTTAGTATCAAAAGTAAAAAATAAAGCAATATTTATTGCTGTATATATTTTAGGTTTATCTTCTAATGGTTCGTTTTTAATTTCTCAATACACTTTGTTTTTTACAATGATATATGTTATTAATCGAAAAAAAGTATTACAAAAAAAATATATATAATGTATTTTTTTAGAGTTTTAATACAAAAAATAATAGTTTCTGAAAATAAATATTTTTATTAAATTTAAAAAGAGAGATATTAAATCAATGATTGTATGCAATATAATAACTATAGTAAAAAATTGTGAATCTAACATAAATAAAACTCTTGTAAGTGTAAGTAGTCAAAATTATAATCACATCATCCATATAATTATTGATGGTCAGTCAACAGATTTGACATTGAACATAATTAATAATTTTTCGCATACAAAAATTTGTAAAGTATATCAACAGCAAAGTATAGGTATTCCAGCAGCTTTTAATGAAGGTCTTCGCTACATAACGGGAGATCTAGTACTGTTTTTAAATGCTGGTGATTTATTAGTAAATAACCAAGTTATTACTCAGGTAGTAGAGTCATATAAAAATAATAAATGGCTTTGGGCTTTTGGAGAAACTATTTCAGTTAGCAATAAAGGATATTTAAAAAGATATATTAAGCAGTACACATATTGGCAACAGGAATTATTTTTATATGGCAATCCTATATGCCATCAATCCACTATTTTCTCTCAAGAACTTTTGCAGAAAGTAAGCTCATATGATGAGCAGCTTTATTTAGAAGCAGATTATGACTTTAATATTAGAGCTTCCTTAATTTATCAACCATGTCTTTTACGATTTCCCATCTCATATTATGATACAACTGGTATATCTTCAAGAAAAATTTTTAAAAGTTATCTTATTCAACGAAAGTTACGTAAAAAATACTTTCCGATGACTCCTCTTAAATCTCTCATTATTGACATTATTTGTCTATTCAAAGTGATCAAGCGATTTTTTATGCTCCCATTGAAGCTATATTTATGATTTCTGAAAATATAAACAAACCTACTGTAACTGTAGCCATTTCTACATATAATGAATCAGTTAATATAGAACACATTATTAGAGTTTTCTTATCTACTAAATATCCGAACTTAACTGAAATATTTGTGGCTGATGGTGGCAGTACTGATGGCACTCAAGATATTGTTAAAAAAGTGTCTTTATCAGAACCAAAAGTTAAGCTTATACATAATTCACTCAAGATACAAGCTGCTGGTAAAAATTTAATTTTGCAGAAATGCACAGGTGATATCTTTCTCGTAGCTGATGCCCATTCTGATTATGCATCTGACTATATTGAAAGATGTGTAGAGGCGTTAGTGCAATCCAATGCTCTCAACGTTGGTGGGGCACAACGTTTTGTAGCTAAAACCCCTTTTCAAGCAGGAGTCGCCTTAGGATCTAAAAGCTTTTTAGGTAGTGGTGGCGCTAACTATCGAGATCCTAACTACAACGGCTATGCTGACACAGTATATTTAGGTTGTTTCTGGAAAAAGACACTACTTGCTGTCTGTGGATTTGATATCTCACAAATTACAAATGAGGAGGCTGAATTAAACCAGAGATTGCTTAATAAAAGCCAGGAAGCTATTTACATTAGCTCAAACATTTGTGTCTGGTATTATCCCAGAAAAACATGGAAATCTCTCTGCGTGCAATATTTTAGGTACGGCAGAGGACGTTATTTAACCAGCGTTAAACACACAGCCAAGTTTCAATTTCGGGGTAAGCTGCCATTTCTAGTTATATCAGCCACAGGTTTGATGTTGCTGATTGATCTGATCTTTCCTCAGTTAGATTTACCTATGGAAGGAGTAATTCTACTTGGTTTACTTTTTCCATTTTTAGAAAGCTTGCGCATAACGTTTAAATTTCGTAAAAACTTTAACTCAGAAGTATGGCGAGGGACTAAACAGGAGTATCCTTCCAATATGAATCTCTGGCTTTTCTGTGGCATCAGTTTATTAACCATGCCGCTCGCGCACTTCTCTGGTTACACCTATCAACTACTCCGGCACAAAATTTTTAGAATAAGTAATTGGCATTAATTTATACTAATTTTTTGTAAATCTTAATAGAGCCAATGAAAATTTTAAAAGTAAGTTGTAAAACACTTTATAACTGGTTTAATTTTTGGAAATTAGAGGGAATAGTGGAGCTTTATAATAAAAAGGAAGAGGTTCTAAGCCAAGGTTTAATGATAAGTAAAAATTCTTAACTAGAAAGTGGGTAAAAGAAGAGCAAAGACAATTAAAAAAGGTCGTGCAAAAAATTAAAAAAGAATGGGCAATAGAGAATATACAAATATTTCTAAGATTAAAATGATAATTTTATTTAGACTTAAAATAATTTAAGGTGAATTATTTAGTCATGACTAGTATTTTTACTTCTACTTTTAAATAGAAATTTCTTTTCATTATTAGAGGCAACTCCTCTTCGTAAGTCGAGTCGTGGAAAGAGAAAACCCAAGTCGTGAGGCTTGGAATCCCGCGCTATACGGCAAGGTTAGCGCGGGAGGATGTCAAAAGTAATGGTTGATTTTCTTGTCTGATTCATAAGTTTCCTTTATAATTCGTCAAAAACGATCAACCTTGTGAATTCAAGGGGAAACTGTATCACATATTACTATTTCTTGACGATCGCGAAAGTGTTCGGTCTACTGAATGTTATTCGTTGTTATAAGGTACTCTGCTCTTGTGTACTCATAGAATCCTCTGGTGTAACATCAGTTAATGAAATTTTTAACCTAATGGCGTTGCACTTGCGCCTCGTGTGGAACTTGAAACAGGGTGTAGGCTCCCACAAATACCAAGAAAGTAACTAACGGGACAACAGCCAAGAGTGATAGCAAAAACGTTTGTGAGGTAAATACGGATAAAAACTTAATTTGTGGCTTGAACATCTGTGCTCCGCTTAATCTGATACAAGACTTCTAGTTAAGGATTCCCAGAATTCTGCGATTGATAACATATATTGCAATCAAAATCTTGGCTTATCGTTGCTGGGGTGTAGTTGCTGTTGATCTGTTGCAGGATGATTTTCATCAAAACCTCCCGTTTGGATACCCCATCCCTCTACAGGGTGGGGAGGAAAAACGGGGGAATTGCGAGAGGTTCCCCGACGGAGATTGACCGCAGGTTAATAAGGGAGTGGGGACAGTCAAGCAATTCCCTATCTCCTGTAAAGATTGTATGAACATGCGTGTTTTTGCTATCTTGTTTGTTACAATAGGATGAGTTTTAAGCAATCTACAATGCAAACAATATCCGTCAAATGTAAACTTCAAGTCCTCCAAGAGTCGCGTCAAGAAATTGACTGCACCTTGGATAGATTTGCAGATGCATGCAATCAGATATTGGGCGTTGCTGTTGAACGCAATTGTTGGAATACGACCAAATTGCATCACTTGGTCTATCACTCTGTTCGGGAATCGACAGGGTTGAAAGCCAATCACGTTTGTCAAGCGATTCGACGAGTGATTGGAAATGCCAAGGCGGTTAAACAGATCCACAAGTTTAGACCAACCTCGATTAGCCTCGATGTTCGCACATTTGAATATATCGAGGAATCTCAGTCGGTTGGGGTGACCCTGATAAGTGGACGCAAGAAGTTTAAACTGTTGATTGGCAATTATCAATTGGCGCTTCTGAAGGGACAAAAGCCCACATCGGCGACATTGAATAGGACCAAGCGTGGTGATTACTACATCAATATTTGTGTTGAGATTGAAGGAGAACCAACAGGGAAAACACCCAAGGTGATTGGGGTAGATTTGGGTAGACGCGATATTGCAACCACATCCACAGGTCAATCGTGGAGTGGCCAGAAGATTCAATCTACTCGTGAGCGATTCAGCAAAGTTAGAGCAAATAGACTTGTCCGGAAACCCCAAAGCCAGACTGTTCAAAGCTTTGAGGTAAAACTTTGATATTTGCGTAAAAACGTAATCATCAGGATTTGAGATAGTTACTGTTAGTTTAGAGGCATAAAAATTAACTTCTCCTTTTTTAAATTTTCTGATT
>JAJPJH010000042.1 GCA_021324335.1 Gammaproteobacteria bacterium | reverse complement strand
GGCGAAGTGATGAGTATTGGCCGCTCTTTTCCGGAAGCTTTGCAGAAAGCAGTGGGTATGTTGAATATTGGTGCTTCCTGCTTGAGTGATTATCCCCATATAATCGAAAACCCGAAGGAAGAAATTGAATATCCAACGGATAGGCGGTTATTTGCGTTATATCAATATTTTTTACAAGGCGGGACGGTTGAGGAAGCGCATCAGTTAAGTAAAGTTAATCGATGGTTTTTATCACATATTCATGCAATTGCGGGGGTCGAGAAGAATCTTCGCAATAATGATAAAGAATTATTAGCCACCGCTAAGCGCATGGGCTTCTCTGATCGCGCAATTGGTCGCTTGCTAAATCAATCGGAAGACGACATCCGCAATTTCCGCCTTCAAGCTAACATCATCCCGTATGTCAAACAAATCGATACGCTTGCTGGTGAATTTGCTGCGAGAACAAATTATTTATATTTAACTTATCACGCTTGCGAACACGATATTGAACCTTCTTCAGAACGACCCATTGTTGTTTTAGGCTCAGGTCCTTATTCAATTGGTTCCTCAGTAGAATTCGATTGGTGTGCTGTGAATACCTCACGCTCGTTACGCGAACTTGGTAAAAAATCCATCTTAATTAATTCAAATCCTGAAACCGTATCAACGGATTATGATGAATCTGATCGCTTGTATTTCGAACAGCTAACCTTGGAACGGGTGCGGGATATTGCAGATTTCGAACAAGCAGCAGGTATTATCGTTTCTGTTGGGGGTCAAATAGCCAATAATTTAGCGCTACCGTTGGCAAAAGCCGGTTATAAATTGCTAGGTACTTCTGCTCAATCGATTGATCAAGCAGAAGACAGAGAAAAATTTTCTGCTCTCTTAAATCAACTAGGCATTGATCAACCACTCTGGCAGCGCGTGACAAGTTTAGAAAACGCCAAACAATTTGCAGAACAAATTGGTTACCCTGTTCTAGTCCGTCCTTCTTATATATTATCTGGATCCGCGATGAATGTGGCTTATGATGAACATTCGTTAGAACAATATCTAAAAGAAGCTTCATTAGTGTCTCGCGAACATCCTGTCGTTATTTCTAAATTTATTTTAGATGCAAAAGAATTAGAAATGGATGGGGTGGCGGAAAAAGGCAAAATTATTATTGAAGCCATTACGGAGCACATTGAAAATGCAGGTATTCACTCAGGCGATGCGACATTAGTGATTCCACCACAACGTTTGTATCTTGAAACCATTCGCCGGACTAAGAAAATTACCAGTGAAATTGTCGCAGCTTTGCAAATTACGGGGCCGTTTAATATTCAATTCATTGCTAAAAATAATTTTATCCAAGTAATAGAATGCAACTTGCGTGCTTCACGCTCTTTCCCCTTTGTCTCGAAAGTGACAGGTTATAATTTTATTGCGATTGCGACACACGCCATGTTAGGTAAATATATTCCCACGACGTATGAAACCTTAGAATTGGATTACGTGGGTGTTAAAGCATCGCAATTTTCTTATCATCGCTTAAAAGGAGCGGATCCTGTCGCCCATGTGGAAATGGCTTCAACCGGTGAAGTGGCTTGTTTAGGTGAAAATTTATATGAAGCCTATTTACGTGCGTGGCTTTCTACTGAACAAACCTTACCTAAAAAACGTATATTAGTTTCGATTGGCGAATCACAAAAAGCAAAGGTATTACCTTATTTGCAGCAATTAGAAGAGCAGGGTTGGGAATTATATAGCACGAGCGGTACCCATGCTTTCTTATCGAAAAATGGTGTCGGTTCTTATTTCGTTTACAAAGCTAGTGAAAAAGGTGAACCGAATGTGCAGACCTTGATCGCGCAACGTAAAATTGAGCTTATCATCAATATTCCTAGCCGAAACCGTTTAGATACACAAACCGATGGTTACGTGATTCGCCGTATGGCAGTTGATCATCATATTCCCTTGATTACTAATATACAGATTGCACAAATTATGCTGCAATGTTTAATCGATTTTAAAGGCAAAACACCGGAGACGATTCTTTCATGGCAAGAATACATAGCGAGACATGCCCATTACCCCCCGTTAATGAAAGCGAGTGCGTGATGAATAAGATATTCTATGGGAAAGATGTGCTTTCGATTCGAGATTTATCACTGCCAGAAGTTCAACTGATTTTAGAGACCGCAGCTAAATTAAAGAAAAACCCAAAAGGCATATCGCAATTGCTACAAGATAAAATCATTGCCCATTGTTTTTTTGAGCCTTCTACCCGCACACGTTTATCTTTTGAAACAGCGACATTACGATTAGGTGGCCGCGTGATTGGATTTTCCAGCGAAGAAAATCTTTCCGTTAAAAAAGGCGAGACACTTTACGATACCATACGTGTAGTGTCTGATTATGCGGATCTAATTGTCATCCGACATCCTAAAGAAGGGGCAGCGCGATTAGCCGCAGATGCCTCTTCCAAGCCTGTTATTAATGCAGGGGATGGTGCGAATCAACATCCGACCCAAGCTTTATTGGATTTATTTACGATACAAGAATGCCAACAACGTTTAGATGGTTTGTCTATTGCCTTAGTCGGCGATCTGAAATATAGCCGTACGATCCGTTCATTTGCGCAGATCTGCATGTTATTTGACATACGATTATTTTTAGTCGCAAATGATGCGTTAGCATTACCTGAAACTATTTGTGATGAATTAAAAAAAGCGGGCGTGCGTTTTTCATTTCATCACTCATTAGAAGAAGTCATACCAAAAATTGATATTTTATATATGACGCGCATTCAGCAAGAACGATTTAGTGAGGCGGAATACCAATCTATTAAGAAACAGTATATTTTAATCCCGGAACTATTTTCATCTGCTAAGCCAAACTTAAAAATTTTACATCCACTGCCGCGTGTAAACGAAATTGATATCGCGGTTGATAAATTGCCGTATGCGCATTATTTTGAACAAGCAGCGAATGCTGTTTATGTCAGGCAGGCGTTATTAACTTTAATCTTAAATGCAGGACAATGACATGAACAAAACTTTATCTGTTTCAGCCATTCAAAATGGTACGGTGATTGATCATATCCCATCGGGGCAAGCGTTGCGGATTATTAATTTGTTACGCTTATTAGATAAAAAATGCCGCGTGACGGTAGGGATTAATTTATCTAGCCAGCGATTAAAAGAGGGGAAAGATTTAATTAAAATTGAAAATTATACATTGAGCAGCGCTGAAGCGAATAAAATTACCGTCTTTGCACCGGAAGCAACAATTAATGTGATTAAGAATTTTGAAGTGACTGAAAAAATTATTACTCAGCTGCCGGAGAGCATTGAAGGCGCATTTTCTTGTCCAAATATAGCGTGCATCACCCGCATGGAGCCTGTCGAAAGTTTCTTCAAATTAGAAGAGCAGGGAAATGGTGTTAAATTAGTCTGTCATTATTGTGAAAAAATATTCGATCGTAATCAGGTGCAAGTCAAAATATGATTATCATTCAAGGTGCCAAAACTATTCAAGGGGATGTCATTGATTTAACTATTCCAAGCGAGGAAGAAAAAACAATTAATGCTGCTGGTTTAATGATATTGCCTGCGGTGATTGATCCGCATGTTCATTTTCGTACACCAGGAATGGAATATAAAGAAGATTGGCGCACGGGTGCAAAAGCGGCTATACGCGGTGGCTGCACGACGGTATTTGATATGCCTAATACTAAACCACCCACGATTACGACGACGTTGTTAAAAGAAAAAAAAATGATGATTGATCAGCAATTAAAAGAAGCTGATATTCCACTGCGCTATCAGTTATTTTTTGGGGCAGACAAACAACATCTTACTGAAATCGCGCCCTCTAAATCATCAGCTATTGGTATCAAAGTATTTATGGGGTGCAGTACAGGCAATTTGGTAATTGATGATGATGAAAGTTTGCATGCGGTTTTTTCTATTGCTGCTAAAGAAGATATGATGGTGGCAGTGCATGCAGAGGATGAACATTTAATTCGTGAGCGCAAAGCGAATTATAGTGGTGAAATGCATTATCCAGCACATTCGCAAATTCGGAATGTTGAAGTGGCGACCCGGGCAGTGGAAAAGGCGATTGGGTTAACGCGCCAATATGGTACGCGGCTTTATATTTTGCACGTAAGTAGTGCGGAAGAAACAGCATTAATTAAAGCAGCAAAGCAAGAAAAATTACCTGTATTTGCAGAAACGACACCTCATCATTTATTTTTTGATACCGATGCTTATGATAGCTTGGGTGGAAAAGCGGTGGTGAATCCACCTTTGCGTGATAAAAAGCATCGTGATGTGTTGTTCGATGCGATACATGAAAAAATTATTGATACGATTGGTTCAGATCATGCACCGCACACCATAGAGGAAAAAAATAAACCCTATGGCGAATGCCCTTCTGGTATGCCAGGCATTGAATTTATGCTGCCCTTGCTACTGAATGCCCATCAGCAAGGACGACTGAGTTTAAGTGAAATTATTTCGCTTACCTCTGAACGAGCACGGGAGATTTTTCGTCTTCCTGCTAGTGAAGATTGGGTATTAGTGGATATGGAAAAAACAGTGCGCATTGCTACAACAGAGAGTAAGTGTGGGTGGACGCCTTACCAGGGATTAACTTTGAAAGGATGGCCGGTTTATACAGTGTTAAAAGGGCGATGCTATCATATCCAATGAAAAGCATGGGCAAGAATCCCAAGCATACTGGCAAATCCGCCGATCATCCAAAAGAAAAGTGTCCAGATACGATTATTTAATTGATCAAAACGGGTATCCATTTTATTGCTTAATAATTTAAATTCTTCATCTACTTTATCAAATTTTCGGTCAATTTTATCGAATTTTCTATCAATAGAATCAAAACGCTTATCAATACGCTCCAGTGCCTCATGAATATGGCTAATAGTCGTTTCCAATACCGCTATTTTTGCATCATTGCTCATGGAGCCCTCATGTTTTCTCAGTTTCATTCTAATTATCGTCCTTAGTATATCATCCAATAAACCGAGGGAATATAAAGCAAATTGTTTTGATAAAGTAGGATATAATAAAAATAAAGCCAATGAGGTGATAGCAATGGAGCGCGGCGGAAGAAAGTTAAAAAATTTCGCTTCTAAATTTCCCGCATGGTTACGGCAAGTATTGATATTATTCATTATTTTTACCCTCATTCAGCTATGCTACGCTGTTCCTTCTACTCCCGCCTCCCAACCTCCTGCTGAACCACAACCGGCGGGACGAGTGGTTTGGGTGCAGGGGAGTTTTATGGCAGTTAAGCCTAATCATCAAGAACGAACGTTAAGTCGTGCCTCCATTCTCTATGTTACCGATACATTAGTCACGGGCACGAATAGTCAGGCACAAATTGTTTTTACTGATAATACTTTAATGACATTTCGACCTGAGACTAAATTTTATATTGCCGATTATCAATATCATCCTACCTCTCAAGGATCAGTGGGTAAGTACGTAATGCGATTAATTGAAGGTGGATTTCGTACGATTACAGGATTGATTGCAAAACGCAATCCCAGTGATTATCAAGTTAATACGCCTGTTGCTACTATCGGTGTGCGTGGAACAGATTATACGGTTTATCTTAATAAATCGAATCAGCTCTATGTGGGCTATTATAGTGGTACACCTTGTGTTACTTCAGTTGGCGGTGGTTTATGTTTAGGTTCCAAAACGCCTTATGCCATGGTTCCTAAAGCGCAAGCAATACCCGTACCATTAGCACAGCCACCGGAGGTATTTAAAGAGAAATTACAAATTACACCTGCTAGGATCGCACCTTCGCCTACCCCGACTACTAATAGGAATATAGGGCAAACAACAGGCGGTAATATGCCGGGCAATGGTAATATGAATATAGGACAAACAACAGGTGGTAATACGACGAACACGGGTAACACCGTTATAAATACAGGTAGTTCTGGGGGAAATAAAGCTGGAACGGTTTCTAATTTTTGTATCAGTAATTAGAAATAAGCACACATTATTTCACTGTATGAGCATATGTTCCATCCCAGTTAGGAGGTAAAGGATTTTGCTTAAATTCGGCAATACGATTGAGATAAACAGAATAAATTTTTTTATCAGGATGAGCCTTATGCAATTCATGCATTAATTTTTCTGCGTATTCCCATTGTTGCGAAAAATAGTAATTAAGTGCATGGTAATATAAATCTAATTCTTGTTTTAATTCACGTGTCATTTCTGATTGGAAACAAATGACTTCATAAATCACAATAATTTTTTTCTTACCTTTTACCGTGACACGATCGAGTTGACGAAAAACAAATTGAGAAGGATATTGAATCGTGTTCTCAGTCACAATAATATTAACGCCATAAAATTTAGTAAGGCTCTCAATACGCGATGCTAAATTAACCGCATCGCCCAATACGGTATAATTACGACGAAACCGTGAGCCCATATCACCCACACTCATGATGCCACTATGAATGCCAATACCTATTTTAATTTCTGGCCAATTATGCGCTTTTAAAAAAGGTTGCATTTTTGTAACAGCCAATTGCATTTCTAAGGCTGCCTGAATAGCGTGTTCTGAATGATGTTTATCTCTAAGCGGTGCACCCCAAAAAGCCATGAGAAGATCACCCACATATTTATCAACCGTACCTTGATATTTAAAAATAATTTCTGTCATTGGCGTAAAGAATGTATTGAGCATTTCAACCAATTCAGCAGCAGATAAATTTTCTGAAACAAAAGTGAAATTACGAATATCAGCAAATAATACGGTCATTTCTCTATCTTCACCGCGTAAACCATAATCGCTAGTCGTTTGTAACATTTCCTCGATGTGTTCTTTAGGAACGTATTGGCCAAACATTTCTTTGAGATGTTCACGGCGTCGTGTTTCAAATAAATAGCCATAAATAATATTTAAAATACCAATGACGAGGATGAGTAAAACCGGAAAAAGGATCGATAAAATTAAACCTGTTTGTTCCCATACCCAGCCCTCTATCAATATTAATGCGGTGGGTAATAAAATAAGCAAGGCACCGAGTGTTTTAGGGCCTAGAGGAGGAAATATAAAGGTGATGAGTAAACCCAAGAAAAGTGTGATGACAACATTGGCGCCTAATGTCCAAGCAGGTTGGTAAAAGAAATGGTTTTGCAAAATACCATTCGCTAGGGTTGCTTGAATTTCTACGCCAGGAAATGGTGTATCGATAGCAGTGGCTACTAGATCGCCTGCACCCGTAGCAGAGGTTCCAACAAAAACGATTTTTCCTGTTAAAGCATTATCTGGTAAATGATTCTGTAAGACGTCGATAGCGGAGTAATAGGGGAAGGTATAACTTTTACCAATAAAAGGTATTAAGACTTGTCCTTTAGCATCAGTAGGAATAATAATATTGCCGATTTGTACGCCTTCTAATTTTTTTACTTCATCATAAACGGGTGCAACTAATTTAATATTTTCACCTAAATAAATTAAGACAGCTTGCAATGCTAAAGAAGCATAAACATTACCGTTGTATTGCATGATTAAAGGTGTACGACGAATAATGCCGTCGCTATCGGCAAATACATTAATGAATCCCCCACCTTTAGCAGCTTGCTGGAGTACTGGAATGTTGCTGATATAGCCTTCAGCATTAATAATTTCTAGCTGAGATTTTTCCTGGGGTGTTAACGTTAATAAAGGAGGGGGTAAGAAATTTTGAGTTTCTGGTCGTGGTAAAAATCCAATTGCCAAGATATTTTGATTAGCAGCAAGGCTTTTAGCAAAGACGGTATCTTCATCAAAAAGAAACTCATTCTTCTTTAATAAAGTGACAAGTGATGAGGTGAGTAATTTTTTTTGATTGAGGGTCGTTAAAACCGTTTCCCCTATATTCGTTTCTTTCTCCGGGAAGAAAGCATCAAAGGCAATAACAGCGGCGCCATCTTTTTTTAGTTTATCAGTTAATACAGCTAATTTATCGCGAGGCCATGGCCAGCGACCTGCCGCTTTTAAACTTTTGTCATCAATGTCAATAATAACGACAGGAGCGAGAGAGGTAGCCTGGCGGGTGAGAACATGGGTGCGTAATTGAAAGTCATAACCAAAATCGTTAAGGCGATCGATGAATAAGCGGATCATCCGGTTAGGGGTGATTAAGAGCCAAACCGCCGCGATAACGAAAAAGAGCCCTAGAATATAAGGAATATACTTACGCATGATTCCATCCCTTGAAACGAGCAAGTTACCATTCATGGTATCATTTTGAAAGTCTTCAGATTAATTTTTATAGTGGTTTTGAAGCAGCCATTGTATATTACTAATAACCTGCGATGTTCTTTTTAGATAGTTCATACTTAAGTTTTTGATTTTTTGTAATTTTACATGGAAGAAAGGAATCAGGATGAAACGAAATGCATTGAGGATAACCGCGATCACGGGGCTTATGTTGTTGGCGGAGAATGCATGGCCGGTAGGAGGGGATGCGCTGCCAAGTTCAACCTTACCAGAACAAGTAGGTGGCTCTCTCACCAAACAAAGTACTCCGCAGCAACAGCAAGTGTTACCACCTATTCTTTCTACGCCAGAAAAAACTGCCTCACCCTTGGGCCCGCAAGCCAACCAAATCAAATTCCAATTAAATGGCATTATCTTAGAAGGTAATACTGTTTATACGACGAAGCAATTACAGCCTCTTTATCAAAATAAATTGCATACGACGATTTCGGTTGCGCAGCTTTTAGATATCGTCCAAAGCATTACGAATTATTATCGAAATAATGGTTATATCATTACCCGTGCTATTTTACCGCCTCAACATGTGAAAAATGGTGTGGTGCGAATTCAAATTATCGAAGGATTTATTGATAAAGTGGATGTTAGCGGTAATCCGCATGGTGCAAAATGTATTGTGCAGGCGTATGGAAATCAAATTAAAAAATCTCCGCCGCTGCAAATCAGCCGAATGGAAAAATATTTAATTTTAGCGAATGAAATTCCGGCGACAAGCGTTAAAGCAGTATTATCACCATCAAAAGCCACACCGGGTGCAGCGGATATCACCTTAGTTACTGATAATAAACCTATTAGCGGTTATGCTTCTTACGATGATTATGGAACCCGTTATATCGGTCCGCAGCAAATGACGGGAAATATAGCATTTAATTCGATGGCAGCTTCTGGCGATTCAACGCAATTAACATTTACTAAAACACCGAAAGGTGGTGAGTTAACTTATTATGATCTTAATTATAGTTTGCCAGTAGAAGATAATGGCGTTCATTGGACTTTTGGTGATACGCGTACCCAAACCCATCCCTTATTTGTATTACAGCCATCCCAGATTGATGGTTTAACCAGTAATTACTACACGATGGGATATTTCCCTGTTATTCGGACGCGTACAGAAAGTTTAACATTGCGAACAGGATTTAACTATTTAGACAGCTATGTCACGACGTTTAGTGAAAAGCTTTATACTGATCATTTGCGCAGTTTAGATTTTGGCGGCACGTATAATTTTTCTGATCGATTTTACGGTGCTAATTTAATTAGCCCTGATCTAAGACAGGGCTTGCCGCTTTTCGGTGCGACTCACCAAGATAACCCAGAGACAGCACAAACTTCGCATCCTGGTGGCCGTGGAAATTATACGAAGATCACATTGCAATTAAGTCGTTTGCAGATCATCAAAGGTCCCTTCTCATTGTATGGCCTTTTCAGCGGCCAATGGGCTTTTAATCCTTTATTAGCTTCTGAGCAATTTGCCTTCGGTGGTCCGCAATTAGGTCGCGGTTACGACGTCGCGGAAATCATTGGTGACCGTGGTGCAGCAGGCAGTTTAGAACTTCGCTACGACTGGGACGTAGAAAAATTCCAAATGCAAATGATGCAGTTTTATGTATTTTATGATGCAGGTGAAGTGTGGAATATCCAGTTTGTAGCAGGCACACCGCAAAAAGTGAGTGGTACGTCGACAGGCATTGGTACGCGCTTCTTTTTTAATAAATATGTTAGCGGTAATGTCATGTGGACACAAACCTTGACGAAACAAGTCGCAGCAGAAGAACTGATTGGTGAAGGACGACGGCCGCGAATGTTTTTTAGTTTAGTGGCATCTTGGTCGTAGGCTGACGACGATAGCTAGCAATTAAAATTCAACCATCTTATAATGGCATTGCCTAAAATTATAAACTTCAATGAGGGTGGCATGAAAGAAACTCAGCTCCAGCAATATCGTCGCAACATTGGTAAACATCATGCTCAATCTTATAAAGAATTTCTGCGTGCTTTAACAGTAAAAAAAAGAGTCGATACAGTAGAACATTCTTATGATGGGAATAAAGTATTACAAGAATCACCCGTCATTTATTCTAACGAAGTTGGCATTGCGCTAGTTCACCTATTACAACAGCTGGGTCATCGCCAGAATATACCTCGCAATATGATGATGCTTCTTTGCGTCTCGCTCGTGGTATTGGATTTGCCTAATAAAGTAGATGCACAAAAGGTAGGCAAACAAAATAATGAAGGAAGAATTTCTAATCAAGATTTGTTTGTTAATTCGCCAACTAATACATTGGAAAATATAGGCATCCTGAGTAGTAAAACAAAAGCAAGGCATCCCATCAACACTTTTATTATGAATGAATATAAAAGTGAATTGGCGAATGTTCCTGAGAAAATTTATCTAAAACAAGCTCAATCAATCATTAAGGATATTGAGAGCTTGTTACCTAAAGTTTGCTCTAAAGAAGCGTTAAATGCTTTTCAAAGTAAATATCTCCTGAAGGTTAAATTAGTTCACAGCGCAGAACTAAGAAATTCTCATGGCGATATCTATCCTGATTTGGAGAAACGCACCTTTTTTATACGTATTTCAATTGATCGTGCTGCTCTTCCAAAACATTATATTATTAATCTTCTCCGTAATGAATGTTATTCACTTGAAATAGCTATTCAAAATCTGGAAAAATTTGGACCGCCGCCCCTCAATCGACTGGAGAGGATTTCTTATCCTTTTGTGGCTAATGGACAATATGAGTTGGATGAGGAAAAATTAGAGCAATTTGAGCAAGCAATAGCAAACGGAATAGAAAAAGTTAACCGGGTAATGATGAACTATTATCTTTATCCCAAACTTTCTCCGGAAGCTAAAGATGAGATTGAAAAATTCAAAGAAATCATCCTGAAGTATAGCCCTGAAGCTTTTCATGAGAAGGTGTCTTTAGAAGAATTTAATAAAATAACAAGAATGGAGAATGGAAAACAGTTAATAACGATTCCGCATTTCCCAAATCCCTGGGGGGAAGGTTTAGTTTCAGCACGTGTCATCTCAAGTGTGCCTCATAAGAAGCATGTAACATATACCTATACCTTTGGCTATGATGAAACTGAGAAGGTAAAAGCAGAAGCTTTTTTCCTGGATTTTCTCATATGGCATTCTTCTTTGACAATGCTTCCTTATCCTAGTGCCAAAGAGCCGGCTAAGATAGCGGAGGAATACGCGAGTACCATTCATGCCATGTCAAAATCAGTTCGCGAATTCTTTTTTAAAGAGGTGATTGATTATATGAAAGAATTTTATGCGCAGCCTACTGTTGAGGCTAGGAATAACATGCAAAGATGATTCTACTCAGCGGGTAAATAAAAAACTACTTGCTACTCTTCTGAAGCTTATACAATAATAAACTCCAGTCAAAATTTTGTTGGACTCAGATGCTAAAGGAATAGCAATGAAATATATACGTTCATTTTTTAATCTCCTGATTTTCTTCCTCGCCTTATTCTTTACTGAATTTGCTTATGCAGCTGCCTTTCAGTTGTATGAATTAGGTACCCCTATCGTGGGGACGGCTGGTGTCGGGCAAGCGGTTGTTGCGCAGGATGCGTCTATTGCTTATTTCAATCCTGCTGCCATGACGTTATTGCCAAGTTCACAGGCCATGATAGGCTCACAAGTCGTGTTGCCTTATACAAATTTTTCGCCCGATAGCGCTAATACTATTCATGGTAATAATGGTGGTAATGCAGGGGATGTGACGCCGGGTGCCGCTTTCTATTATGTTTATAGCTTTTCGCCAAAATTAAAATTTGGTATCAGTTTAACGTCGCCGTATTATGGTGCGCTTAATTATAATGATGGATGGGTGGGTCGTTATGAGGTGCAGCAGATTACGTTTTATACGTTAAATTTAAATCCTGCTGTTGCTTATCAACTCACTGATTGGGTATCAATTGGCGGTGGTGTTTCAATTGAGTATGCCAATTTGAATGAAACACTGGCTATTCCTATTGTGAAAGGGATTGATGGTCAAGCAGATCTTAAATTAGATAATACATCGCCTGGTTTTAATCTGGGTGTGCTATTAATGCCGACTAAGACGACAAAAGTCGGCGTCGCTTACCGTTCACAGATTGTGCATCATCTGGGTGGTGATGTTTCCTTATTTGATGTTAGTGCGACGCCTAATGCGTCTACTAAAATGACGATGCCAGCCAATGTGATTGCGAGTATTGCACAGCAAGTTACTGATAAATTGACATTGTTAGGGGAGTTAGGTTGGGCAGATTGGTCCTCGATGCGGGATTCAGTGGTGTTTGTCGATAATTATTCTGCGACGATTCCTCAGAATTGGAATAACACGTATCGTGTTGGTTTAGCAGGACAGTATCAATTTACGCCGGATTTTCAATTTGAGCTTGGCGGTTCCTACGATTCTTCGCCGACTACTAGCGATAAACGTACGCCAGAATTACCGATGGATAGACAGTTGCGCTTGGGTACAGGTATTACGTATGCCATTATTAAACCGGTGAAATTGGGTGCGTCTTACGAGTATATTAATTTTGGCAAAGCATCGATTTCGAATACCTCTTCTAATGGAACATTGTCGGGTGATTATTCACGAAATTTTGCGAATGTGTTTCAGTTGAGTTTGAATGTGGCTTGTTGATTGTGTTATTTTCATTTTATTTGAAAATTACTTTGAAATTGTTGCATTCGAAAAACCAGATGAAATGTTTTGTATGTTATTAGAAAAATATGTTGAAGCTGGTCATCCATTATCTGGTCTTACGATCAAGGAAAGAGGCCAGATAAATATTGTACAAAAAGTAAGTTTCACAATAATAAACTTTTCATTTATTATCTTGCTCAAACTGACTGTAATCAGCAAATTCAACGCCAGCCAGAGCAACCTTGCGAATTTGATTAATACCTATTTTTTAAGCGCGGTGATTGGATAAGATCTTAAATAGTCAGCTAAGCCTGAACGTTCTCTTGATTTCGATCAATGGAAAAAATGTGATATCCTAATGGATTGAAAGCATATCTTATTCAAATCCGAGCCTTTTTTAAACCGCTTGATTGCACGTTATTTGTCTCTTCCAAAACAGGTGCAGCGAAGTTTTCTCTATCACGATTTAGTAACGAACTAACTGTGATACGCGAGATATCCGTCATTGAGCCACTTCGGTTTATTTTTGTTGGCGGAGAAGATGGCGGTTCAGTTTGCGCTTGTTCGCTGTTAGAAATAAGTGAGGTAGTATGAACGCCATCTACAGGTCGGGTTTCTTCTTCAACGGGTGAAGCGGTCTCCGCTTGACTTTCTTCATTCCCTTTCACATTTAAGAAAGCTGTAATAACTGGATCCTCAGGTATTCCCTTAATGCAGAAATGATTTGACATGGTTAAAGGATAAATAACGACTTTTTCTTTTTTCAATTTAAAAGCATTAATATCAGAAAGCTGATAGTCTTTATTAATTCTCGTTAATCGATCACGTATTCTCTCATTTTTCACTGAAGGAAAAGGTAATATTGAATCTTCAGTCGGTACATAGACCTCTTGCTTATTAGGGCCCGGCACGGTATAGCCGATTAACTTTAAATAAGGCTCTTTAGGGTCTTCCACTGCTTCCCAATACATCTTAATCACTTGAGCTTTCGGATGTTTCTGACGAAGATTAAAATCTTCTATCGTATAAGACATATTTGTTTTCCAAGCGACCTCATTTATATTTTCATTACCTTGATTGTTATTCATTATTTGTTCTTCCATGATGTTGTTATCTGGATTAGCGTGCGCTATAGATGGATGAATTAGATTATTTTGCGCAACGCATTCTTCCAAATTAAGATGTGAGCTATTTATTACGGTTAAGGGATAAATAATGACTTTTTCTCTTTCCAATTTAAATGCACTTGTAGCAGGAAGCTGACGATTAATCTCTCTTAATCGTGCTTTTATTTTCTTCCTTACCCAACGAAAAGGCAATATCGAATCGTTCGTCTGTATGTATTCATCTTGCTCGTTAGCACCTGGCACGCTATAACCGACTAGCTTTAAATATCGACAGTTCGAGCTATCATCTTCTGCTACTTCCCAATACAAATTATGCACCTTATTTGTCTTATAATGTCTATTAAAAATTTTTGTCGTATAAATTGTATTTGTTTTCAGTTCAACGAAGTTTTCTTGTTGTATCGTTTGGTTGTTATTAATCGTTACTTCAGGTTGGATAGTCTGTGATGACGATAGGCTCGCCTCTTTAAATTTAATCTCCATTGGTGGATAAGCATGTTGAATGAGTGGATTTTTTGCATCATTTTCCTCGCTCGCTTGAAGGAGCGATTTATTTATTGCGGTTAAGGGATGAATAATAACCGCTGTTTTTTTTAATTCAAAAGCATCTTCTTTAGAAAGATGATATATATCATTAATATACATTAATCGTGCTTTTATTCTCTCACTTTTTACCGAACGAACATGAGAAGGTAGCTTAGCCTCTTTTGTCTTTACGTATTCATCTTGTCCATCAGCGCCTGGTTTGCTATAACCGATCAGTTTTAAATACGGCCCGTCAGAATCATCGACTGCTTCCCAATACAAATTATTCACTTGAATTTTCGGATGTTTCTGACGAAGATTAAAATTTTCTATCGTATAAGTCGTATTTGTTTTCCAAATGACTTCATTGGCTCTCTTATTCATTGAATTCTCAAACGATATATTTTGATTCTTTGATGGCATGTGAATAGAACACCTAATTAAATAATTTTTATAATATTAAAAAGGCCTTAAATCAATCTTTATTTTTAAGAAAATCTTAAAAAAGGCTGCTTAAAACAGCCAAATTTCCCAGCAGTAAGGATGAATTTTATATTGGCGCATGGGAAATGGTTGCTTACAAACTGGCATAAAGAAGCTAATTATTTAGGTATTTCTGCAAGAGAGCCAGAGCGGATGGCGCGCGCGTTTAGAGTAGTATAGCACCAAAATTTTATTTAATCGCCCGCCTAATATGAACGGGCGACCCATTTCAACATGCCGCTCTTTTCTAATTACGATGCCATCGCAATAAATCCGGATAAATCAAATCTCTAATATCAATCACCCGCTGCTGCAATAAATAATTTTCCGGCAATTGATTCAAATAAGCCATTTGAAAGTATTTCTTATCCGCCAATGACACCAGACTCGTATCTTCCGGATACTGCAATAACATTGGAAATAACACCGATTGTCCAATCACCGCCCGTCTATTAGGTGGATTGGGACTTAATCCCCAGATATCTTGATAAGTCATTGCCATTGATGAATTATCTTTCGGATTAGGATAATTCCCAATATACATCACGACATGCCCACCAATATAAACAATGGTTAAAAACCGTTGACCATTCTCCATTAAATACGACAATCTTTTCTCTTTCGGCTCTCCAGACATATCCACCATTTTCCCAACTGTTACTTGGTCAGAAGAATGACGTGGTAACCAAATTCCAAAAGGTGTGAATAAACTTTTTAATTCTGCTGAGCAGTCATTATAAAAATACAGGCTACCCCAACCATACGGCCGTCCAATGAGCGTACTCATCATAGTGGCGAAATTGTGGGGTGTCGCTGTGAGGGGTATTATTACCGCTTCATTATGAGAAACAGTTGCATGTTTTAGAACGGCATTATGATTAGAATCAGCTGCAGCGACCAGAAGGTGAATATGATTTCCAACCGACATCACAGGAAACACAGAGCCTACATACGCTTGCAATAAAAAAGCGCCTTGTTCATCTACTAAACTCGTTTGAGTCTTCGTAATAGCAGCCAGTTTTGTTTTAGCAGTGGTCGTCCACGTATTAATAAATGCAGAATTAGCGCGCGCAATACCATTGCTTTTTACCCAAGCAATATAATCAGGCGTAATGACCAGCATCCAATTCCGATCTCGTGTTTCACCAACAATATAAACCGGCGTACCTGCCCAGAGTGCCGACATCTGCAAATTGTCAAAAGGATAACCTTGGCCAGCAAGTTTATAACTATAAAGATGAACATCGTCGGTAGGTAACGCTCTTGCATTTAAATTATCAATAGCGATACCGCGATTGGCAGCATTATAAGATAAACTATTAAATTGAGATAAATTAGTATTATTTTCAATATTGTCTATCCAAACTTTTGAATAAGGTCGAAAATTTTCACCATAACCAATTTGATCATCAGGTTTATTTTCATTACTGAAATTATTAATTACTTCTTGCTCGATACTTTTAATATCATTAGGAGGTGATTGTTTAAGGATTTGATTGATATAGTCTGCATTCCAGGGGGAAAGAGAGCCAAAATAATGATCTTGAAATATCTCAAATCGTTTCTGCTGCATATCTTGACTTAATAATGCTTTGTCATAATCAGGATCATTGGAATTGATCCAGGCTGAGATGCTTTGATTATAATTCTCTATAGGAAATAAGCTGATAAGGTCTTGATCAGCATAACTCAATGAATTTGATAACACGATACGGGTAAAAAACAAACTCAAAATGAGGTACTTAATTAATTTGCTCATGGTTTGAACCCTAAGTAGATTATTTTTTGTGTAGGTAAGAACAGGAGCTTAATTATACTAGCATAGGGCTTTTGAAAATTACAATGAGGTCTGGGGGATCGATTTCGTCGTATTTGCTTTAATCAAATCGAGGAAAATCATAATCGCTAATTGTTCTCGCTCACGTAATTTCTCAAAATAGTCATCTTCAAATAATAATTTCGCATGCGCTTCAATCGACAGTAGAGGAATAAAAGCTTCGATATTTTTAAGACAATCTTCCCACATGGGATTTTTTTCATACTGTGACATCGTTTGTGTAATGGCTTTATCTAATGTCGCCATTAAAAAGGCAACTAAACCTTTATCTGTTTTCGTCATCTGTTCAACAAATTGGGTACAATCTTCTGGATTTCCCCAATTCTTCCACGCAAAGAGTATCGGCAATAAGCGAGGATGTTCTGCTAATCGACCACTTTCGGCCCAACCTTTGATGCGGCTAACAGCTAATTTACGTAATAATTCTAATTGTTCAGGCGTTAAATCACGGAATTCAATAGGTAAAAAAGTATCTTCTTCCTCAATATGTTCCCGCGATTGTTCGATGAGTTCATGCACAATGATATAGAGACTTTTGGTTGATTTAGCGATTGCTTCTTGTAACAGCACAAATCGATCTTCTGTATTAGGTACACGTTGTAATAAAACATGAATGATACGATGAATACGCATAGGCGTGTCTAGGCTAAGCAGGTCGCCGATACCCGTTGGAAATAAATCACCATTATCTAATAGTGCATCAATGATCGCAGAAAAATAATTGCGTGGAAGCTGTTGCAGCGTATGTGTGCTATCTAATTGATCTAAAAATTGTGTGATGCGGTCATCTTGATTAAGGCGAGTAAGCGCGTGATCAAATGTTTCTTTATCTGCCGCGAGTGACAATATGGTTTTGAATTCTGAATCTGGGATATGGGCTGCTTGTAACGATAAGCGGAAATAAGCATCGAATAAATCGGGATTGCAAATGCGTTTTAATTTTCTTGCAATGATAGTGGAATGATAAAAGGGTAAATTAGGTTGATACAGACGGCGTATCCGCGGGAATAAGTGAAATAATAATTCCAGTAATGCATCACGCGATAGGCGCTGATTACGAGCAAGAATTTCATCGCAGCGGGCTTTATCTTTTTTAGTGCGTTCTTCATCTAATGGATAAACGTTATCTAATAAATCAGTAAATAAATCTTTGTTATCGCGAATGCCAAAATAAATTTGCGGAAGAAATACTTCAATCGCCGTGAGTGCAAAAAAATCAACAGGATTAACAATGTCACGTAAACGAGAGTAACTGAATTTTAAAATATTAACGTACCGGGTAATATCGCGACAATTTTCAAAGAGAAATTTCAACGAGCTATAATAGATATCAGCCCAATATTCTGTATTCCATGTTCCTTCTGGAACAGTAGTGAGAATATCACTTAAACGATCGGCCAAAATATTTTCTAAATCTTGCTGCAAAATAGGCGGTACTTCGAAAGGCAATTGCACAATTTTTTCAATTAAGGCTTTATTGTTGCTGCCGTCTATTTCATCGAGCGCGTATTCCACTTGATGTTTATCAAATGCGAGAAGATAAACTGTATTGGCATAATCAGCCATGGATTTTACAATCTGAAACATTTGTTTAATTTCTTCGGGATATAAGCGCGAGATATTATCAACCATGATAATAATTTTATGTTTTTGGTTGCGCAGCAATTCATTTAATTCTGCTTTGACGAGTGTAAGATCACGGCCTGATTCCCAGCCATAAGCATCTTTACTAAACCAACTATGCTTCTTTTGACGCAATGCTCTCGGGACAGGCTGATGGGTGAAGAAAGAGGCGTAGAGTTCTAATAAATAGATAATGCGGGCGCTATTTTCCAAATAAGCAACACTGCGTAAGGCAGAGGAGAGTCGGCGAAAAAAGCTATAAATCAATTGATTTTGGCCAGAATAGCTCCAGGCACTGAAGTTTAAAATAATGGGTTTATCTTTATCTTCCAAGTTGCTGGCAGCAAAATTGAGTTCTTCTAAAACCAAGTTAATCACTGATGTTTTGCCCACGCCGAAACCACCGTATAAGCCGATGACCAAACTGTCGGGGTCTTTATGATCTAGCATGCAGCGGGCCAAATATTTGGCAAATATAGTACGGTTTAGACGATCTTGCTCACTTTTTGTGATGGGGCGGTCGGCATCGAACACAGAGAATACTCCCTTATTTGCTTTTTCATTATAACAATTTTTTACAGATTATATTTCCCCACTTGCCGGACAGTAGTGCCACTTTTCGGGAGTTATTCAGAGAATTAGAGGAAGAATTTTTATTTTTGACTTTTCCCCTCCAATATAGACTAAACTTAGCTAGTCTATTTGAAGTACTTTATGACTATTATCAATATCCATCAAGCTAAAACCCATTTCTCCAAGCTGATCGAGGCTGCTCTGCAGAGGGAGGAAATCATTATTGCGAAAGCTGGAAAACCTGCTGTGAAATTAGTTCCTCTTACATCTGCCAAACCAAAACGAAAACCAGGGGCGCTCAAGGGTCAAATTCAAATTGCTGCAGATTTTGATGCGCCACTGTCGGCTGACCTTCTTGATCAATTCGAAGGAAAATAAAATGCATCTTCTAATAGATACTCCTATTTAAGGTTTTTAACGGCAGATAAAACATTAAAAGTTTATTCGGAGTTAGTGTGATTAAGCCGTCATAAAATAATCTTTTTAGGAATGATAAATAACCGGATGATCCAATAGCCGAAAATCTTTATCCAGCGTTAGAATAGGACAGTCTTCTTGGACGGCCAATGCATAAGCAAAACAGTGTCCTAAATTTAAGGGAAATTTTATTCGAGCTTGAGCTGCAATTTGCGCTTGTTTAATATCTGGAGCAACAAAGCGGATACTATTACATAGCAGCTCATCTTCCAATGTATGAAATAATTGTGGTTGACGATCTTGTATATGAATAAGTGCTTCCGTTAAATTAACTGTACTCATTCTAAGTTGGCGAGCATGGGTATTCATTTGCTCAACAGCCCATTCGTAATGTTTTTCCTTGAAGAAAATAGCTAAAATTACCGAGGTATCGAGAACCATATTATTTATTTCCAAAGATCATCGTCAGAGCGAAAGTGACGTTTTTTATTAACAGGAACCTGCTTACCAAGGCCAACCCATTTAGAAAAATCAGTAGGTTTTATATGCTGAAGAGAATGCTCTAATCCTTCTTTTACGGCAATTCTCAATGCCTCCGCTTTGGTTTTTATGTGGCGTATTTTCATAAACTGTTGTAAGTCACGTTCAAAGATAGGGGTCATATGGATATTCAATTGAGTCATGGTCATCTTCTCCATTTATGTACATGATATATACATATAGAGAAAAAGTCAATACGGCGCTAATACTCACTAAGCTTTTGATATTAAAGAAAAAATGCTGCCAATAAGGAATTTTACTGGCTATATCTACCGTATGAGAGGATAGATTCAAAAAATACAGAATATCAGATTCTAATCCAAAGTAGATTTAACCGAAATGCTACATGGCCTATGGAATTCCTTTAATAAACGACCAGTTTAATCAGATGTAAAAAAAACAGATCTAATTAAGTGTCAGATTTAGTATATTATTGAACGTTAACAATTAAAGCAGGAGAGGTCGATGATTAATCACCACACATTAACCCCTAAAGAAGCGATGGCGCTTCTTGCTTATAAATTAGAAGAAGGAGGTCAGTATAATACATACAATGTAGACGCTTCTATATCTGCAATAGAAGCTTGTGCCGTTTTTCGAGAATATCTCGATATGTTACCTATTGAAATAAGTAAATTATTATTGGAGCTAACGACTGCTTCACGTCATGGGAGTATCTCTTTAAATAAGATTTTAATACAACTATCGATTGGAAATTGTGTAGAAACAGCTGCACATCAAATAAATAGCATTCTTAATCATAATGTTTCTAATAAAATTCTAGACTATAAGCCTTTAAATGAAGTACAAGAACTTAGTAAAATTGATAAGATAAATTTATGCTTAGCACTGTTCACAACGATTCATGATGTCAACGATGGTTTACAAAATATTAATAAATATTTAGGATCTCTATCTGAAGAAGATTTTATTAATGCAGCAAAAACTAAAAATTTCAATGGCGACTCAATCCTGCATATCGCTGCATCTGACAGTGATCATAGACGTATAACAAGCATTTTAACACCAATAGATCCGAAAAAGCGATTATCTACTATAATACAAAAAAATAATTCTGGTAATAATGTCATGCATATCGCTGCGATGACCGATAATCTTGAATCGTTTAAAGCTATTTTATTTCTCATCCCTGAAAATGAACGACTAAAAGCTATCAAAGAGGTAACTAATAATTTAAGTTCCGTATTATATTTGATCCCAAAAGAAAGGAGATGGGAAATAGTGAATGAAAAAAGAGATAATGAAATATCTTTACTGGATATTGCTTTTAGAAATGCAGATTGTTTGATATTAGAATATATTTCCTATTTTTTACCTAATGAATATCAAGCAGACATATCAAAACTGATAAAACTTAGTGAACCTGCTACATCAAATCATTCTTCGTTATTTAAAAATGATGTTACCCTAAGCGATAAAAACTCACCTAATATGATCTCATCACAATGTAATATATCTGAAATAGGTGATCTGCCTAAAAAACCACAGTGGACTATGCCACGTAAAAAAAAGTGGTAAGAAACTGGAATTCATTAATCAACAAGGCATGAGTCATTGCGATCGATTTGTCACCCTGAATCTGCCATGATTGTGCAATTTTTATAGGCTTAAAACTCCGGGTATCATCTATGATTATTTAAAAAACAGTATGCTAAATAATATTTTTTTATTCATTTAATCAAATAATCAAAAACTAAAACCTTATTCCGGTGCTTCATAACTTCTTTTTCATATTCACGATGCTGAGCACTATTTAAATATCGCGTACGTGCAGAAAAATCTTCAAAAGTTAAAATGAAACAATGTGTAAATCCTAGAGGTGAATCTTCCGCATTGTTTTCAGTGCCCCATTCAAAATCCAGGACTTCCGGTACTTGTTTGAGATTTTGAAATCCCGTAATTAATGAATCAATTATTTGCGAAGAAAGATTGGAGAAATCAAACATAACAATATGACGCACTTTTCCTGGCATTGATATTTCCTCGAATTTAAAGCTTTTAAATATTAATTTTCCCGAAGCTGCAATATCAACCCATTTAACTCCGCCAAACTCCGATAATGAATCACCAACTTCCCTTTTCCTTTCGCATTACACTGAATCGCAACACGCAATTTCAATTGATGAGAAAGTGTCTCTTGCAAATGCTGAATATCCGGATCTAGGACTTTTTCATTCTTAGCCGACGGCGCTTGCAGCCTGCGCACTAGCTGTTCTGTCTCTCGCACCGATAATCCCCGGGCCACAATCAACTGCGCTGTTTCTAACTGAGCAGCTTCTGGCAGGGTAATCAGCGTCCGTGCATGGCCCATTTCCAGTTGACCTTGCTCCAGCATCGTTTTCACTTCTTCGGGCAGGGATAATAAGCGCAATAAATTCGTCACACTCGTCCGTGATTTCCCCACCGCATCGGCCACCTGCTGGTGGGTCATACCAAATTCTTCAATTAATCGTTGTAAAGCAGCGCTTTCTTCAATCGGGTTTAAATTTTCACGCTGAATATTCTCAATCAGCGCAATGGCAACTGCTGCTTCATCCGGAATAGCACGAATAATCACCGGTACTTCCGTCAAGCCTACTCGTTTAGCAGCCTGGAAACGTCTTTCCCCCGCAATGATCTCATACCGGTCACCTACTGGCCGTACAATCAACGGCTGAATAATGCCTTGTGCCCGAATAGAACTCGCCAACTCTTCCAACGCTTCCGGTTTCATTTCTCGTCGTGGCTGATATTTACCGCGCTGAATTTGATCAACTGATAATTTTGTGAACTGTTCTTGTGAGGGGTCTGCCATTTCTTCTACCGGACTGTGGGTTTGCCCAGTCGTATACGCAAGCAAAGCATCTAATGACTTACCAAGACCACGTTTTTTGACCATAATGGAATCCTAATGAGCAATATGTGAGTAGCACCATCATCTTAATAAAACATCAGGAGAAATGGAATGACGTTGCCTCCCGTAATTCGGGTTTTTTTTGCAATAGATTTGCCTGAAGCGACTAAAAAGGAAGTGGGGAAATTCATTAGTCAACTTAAGAAACAGTCTAAATCCCATGCCATCCGCTGGACCAAACCGGAAAATTTGCATATTACCCTTCAATTTTTGGCCGAGGTGAAAACAGAACACCTGCCTATGCTCATCGAGCGGGTACGAGGGAAAATGCACGGCCGGCATCAGCCTGTTCAACTGGCTTTAGGGGCAGTGCACTTATTTCCTAATCCGTATCGACCCCGCGTGATTGTGCTCGATGTCATGCCACAAGATCAGCTGGCTTTATTATCGAGCTTAATAGGACAAGGTATTGTCGATGCGCGTTATGCGATTGAAGAGAGACCTTTTCGGGGCCATTTAACCATAGGCAGAATTAAACAGCCGCAAGGAGTAGATTTGAACTTTTTATCTTCCTCATCCTCCATGCAGGATCTCGAGAAAGTGGAAATTAACGAAGTCGTCTTGTTCCGTAGCGAGCCGCAGCCGGAAGGTTCTAAATATACTGTGCTTGAAAAAATGAGTTTATAAGTTATTTGCGAGAGATTGTTATATTTGTTTGGGTGAGTACCTTATTGTCCTCATCTATTAATTGCTTAATTATCGTATCAATATTTTTTTCAATGGCGTTAGAGGTCGAGAGCCAAGGAGGCAGAAGCACATTCGTAATCATATTGATAGAGGAAGGATTGAAAACAGATTGTTGGATGACAGTAGCTATATTTGTGGTGTTAGAAGCGGGAATAGAAGATAAATTAAAGTTTGAAAAAGTCATTAAGGTTCCATTAATGATGACGCCATTATTACCTGTTCTTGTATAAGGAACTGTAAAAGATAATTGATCATTACCGCTTTGACTTTGAAGATGATTGATGCCGCTGAAATAAACAGGATCATTAATATAACCTTGATTGGTACCTGTGATCACAACAGTATTCGTCTTATTAGGTAAGACAATGCTGTCATTATTGTTACCGACAAGTTTATTGATATTGGTATAACTTAAGTTATTTCCACTCACCGAGCCTGCATAAATATTATGGGATAAGGTCATAGTGACATCTGAATAATTAGCATAGTTTAAAATATTGGTTGCAGAAAGTGAGCCACCATTTAAGCTACCACTTAAACTAGAACCATTTGCAAAGATGAAAGTATTATTCGCATTGCCGCCAACAATATTTTGTATATTGCTAAAAGTGAAGTTACCGCCGATACCAGATAGATTGTTTAATGTGCCTGTGTTCGCTGCGTTGAATGTCCAATTTTGATTATTACTTGTATTTAAGGTGAAGGTATTATTTTCGCTATTACCAGTACCAGCAATCGTTACATTCGCTAATGTTAAAGCG
Source organism: Gammaproteobacteria bacterium (assembly GCA_021324335.1). Taxonomy (GTDB): domain Bacteria; phylum Pseudomonadota; class Gammaproteobacteria; order DSM-16500; family DSM-16500; genus Aquicella. Next base: position 4,443 of record JAJPJH010000042.1, on the reverse strand, counting down.
CCAGATAAATTGATTGTATTAGCATTTAAATTTAAATTTTTATTTCCGTTTACACCATTATTAAAAGTGAGAGTTGAACCTGTTAAAGTCGCATTTGTGTTTAACGTAACAGCATCATTATAAGTTTGCGCACCAGAGGTTGTTACACTACTGGTATTGATCATAGTTGATCCTGCATTGGAAGTTAAAGTAAGCGGTGAAGTACTACCACCAACGATACCCTGCAAGGTGATAGTGCCTGAACCGGCTAAGGTTAAATTATCAGCACCATTAATGGTGCCAGTGATGTTCAATGCATCTGAAGAACTATTGGTTGCGATCGTCGTATCAGCACCTAATGAAATGTTGCCTGATACGGTACTAGAACCCACGCCAACTAATGCCCCTGTATTACTGATACCTGTGCCTTTTAATGTCAGTGAATTACCGATACTCGCATTCTTTACTTCCAATTCACCACCCGAATTTACCGTGAGAGCACCGGTACCTAAGCTGTTATTATTGGAAGCAATCGTTGTACCTGAATTAATTGTTGTGCCGCCTGTGTAAGTATTTGCAGCAGAAAGAACCAGTGTACCTGTTGATTGTGAAATAGCACCCGCACTACTTAACACACCGCTTAATGTTGTGGTGCCCGAATTGCTTATGGTTAAGGTATCACCGGAATTTAAAGTGCCAGCACCACCGAGGGTGAAACTATTAGTGCCACCAATGGTAACATTTCCGGCAATCGTAAAGGCGTTGTTGACGGTAACACCACTACTACCTTGTAATGTACCGCCATTTAATGTCAGGGTGCTTGTGCCAACCGGTCCATTGGTGATGTTACCCGCGCTACTCGTTCCTAATACTAACGTCCCTGCTGTTAAGGTCGTTCCACCGGTGTAAGTATTGGCACCGGATAATGTTACCGTTCCGCCACTAGCATTTTCTAGAACAGATCCTCCTCCACCGATGACACCACTTAAGGTGGTCGCGCCGGTATTGGTAAATTCTAATACCCCCGCACTATTATCAAACCTTGCTGTCCCACTCAACGTGATATTGTTTGAACCACCAATAACAGCAGTTTTGCTGTTACCGATTTCTAAAGGATTTGCTAAGGTGGCTGCTACATTTGCTTGCAATATGTCAGTGCCAGTACCAAAGAATGCCAATGTCCCACCTTTACCTAATGCATTTGTCGCTGTTCCAATTTGCAACATGCCTGCAAACAATAACGTGTTTCCTGTTAACGCACTGTTATCAGCACCTGAGATAACGAGTGTGCTACTAGACGATCCGTTTAAATCGAGCCCACCCGCGCCACTCAAATTTCCGCTTAATGTAGTCGTGCCTGTATTGGTAATGATAATGTTATAGCCAGAATTAAGCGTTCCGTTTCCACTCAGCGTTAAACTATTAGAACCCCCAATCGTGGTATCTGATCCTTGCAGGGTATACGCATTGACAACAGGATTGGAGGTTGCAGCGACAGAGGCTGATAAGGTGCCGCCATTAAATATCAAGGTACCTGTGCCTAATGGGTCCGTATTATCATTGGCGATTTGTAATGTTCCTTTGGTAAAGGTAAGAGTGCCAGCGTAACCACTATTGCTACCTGCGATAGAAACGGTACTGCCACTCGCATTTTCAGTGAGTGCACCGCTACCAGATAATCCATTAAAGGTTGTTGTCCCGGTATTTGTAATCGTTAATGTACTACCTGAACCTAAGCTTCCACTATTACTAAACGTAATATTTTCATTTCCACCAATTGTCACCGCATCATTGCTACCGACAGCAAAGCTGCTATTGCCTAAGGTGGTTGCTTGGTTGATAGCAGACAGCGTACCGCCATTTAAATTTAACGTGCCAGTACCAAAAGGATTAGTGGCATTGTTTGCTTCCAACGTCCCAGCGGATAACGTCGTTGAGCCAGTGTAGGTGTTTGATGCAGATAAAATGAGGGTGCCAGCGCCTGAACTGGTTAAGCTATTTAATCCGCTTAATGAACCTGAAATCACACTGTTACTACCAGCAGTACTAAACGTGAGATTATCATTATTGCCTGTTACGGTTCCTGCCACCGTGATATCGCCAGAAGTTGCGGTGGTCAAAGTTGCAGAAGAAGCTAAACTCATCGGCCCATTGAAGGTGAGGTTGGCACTGGTTGCAGTGACATTGCCATCAAGGCTATAAGTGGTACCAGATGTTGCTGTTAAACTATCGCCACTGATTAAAGTAAGATTGCCGCCGGAAACGCTATACAATATCGCACTATCACTCAGAGAACCTTTTGCTGTGCTTAAGGCACTATTGCTAAGCGTACTATTTCCTGAATTTTCGCCGACGGTCACGCTATTAGTGGAGATAGCCAATCCGTTCGTGGTACCTGATAAGCTTCCACCGCTTGATGGGGCAATCGCAACGGCGTTACCTAAAGTAGAACCTGTCAAATAAACTAATACATCGGCGTTATCTGTAATCGTGCCATTTTTTTCAATGAAATAGAAAAATCCATTATTGCCAGTATAAGTGGAATCCACACTGCTGCCATTGGCGGCCAATTTAACGGTATGGTCGCCTGCTGCTGGGGAGGAACCTGATACAACACGAGGCGTACTTGAGAAAACACTCTGCAAGTAAGGATAAGATTGCCCCGCCAGTATGCTCCAGGTACTCGTAAAATCCCACCCACTAAAAGTAGATTGCGTCATCATATTAGTGGTTGTTTCAGCGGTTCCTGCACTGCTTGAGCTTCTGCCTGTTGTTTGAGAATCAAAGTAACTACTGGTGACAGTGCCGCTTGAATTGCTGCCGACAAATCCCCCCGCACCCGAACCTCCAATCACATCCCCTGTCGCATAATCGTGTGTAATGGTTGCTCCCTGGTTAGAGCCGACAAAGGCACCTGGATGTGTGGCGCTATTAGCAGTTACTACCACGGAAGAGAAAGAGTCTTGAATAGTGTTACCAGAAGTGACTCCAATAAATCCCCCAATATTGCCTGTGCCAGTGACTGTTAACGTCCCTGTAACATAGGATTGACTGACACTGCCTACATCATTACCAACAAGCCCACCCACCGAGCCGCCGCCTGCGGTGACAGTAGTATTATTGACATAAATATTAGTAAATGAACCCGTTGCTGCCCCTGCTGCTGTACCGGTGCTTTGCGTATTGCCGGTATAACCAGTGATAGTAGGATTATTGAAAACGGTATTAGAAATACTGCCCGATAAATAACCAAATAATCCTTCGTCTCTTGCTGTACTAGGGAAATTAATCGTCAGTGTGTTAATGGCATAGCCTTGACCATTTAGGCTACCTGAAAACTTCGTGCCAGAATTACCGAGAGGTTCAAATCCACCATTATTGTTCCAAGTGGATGTACCCGACGCATCAATGTTGTTAACTAATTTATAACTATCTGCCACCAAGGTAGAATTTGAACCCATGCCTTGTAACCCATATACATCGGTAATTTGATAGGGGCTACCAGAGGTGCCAGCTCCACCTGTTACACGTAAAAATTGTGTCGTCGCATTTGGAATTGTGCCGGAATTAATTTGGAAATTATTGCTAATAGAAAAAGTCGGCAATGTACTATTGGATTGATACCATTGACCTTGCACTAAGTTAAAATTCTCCACACTAATGTTAGCTGTTACACCTGTTGAGCTGGGTGAAGCTTCAGAACCGGATGTAATACTTTGCGAGGCATTGGTTGCGCTTAAATCCAAGCTGCCATTTGTCGCTGTAATATCAGCATTCAAGTAAATATTATGGCTTGCGGATAAAGTTAGCGAGTTAGAAGAGCTCCAAGTAATAGCATTGGCAACGGTAATATCACCATTACCGCTTCCACCTGATCCACTGACAGGCGTGGTTGTGACAGTGACATTGGTCGTAGCTAAGTCATTTTCTAAATTCGTCACATTAATTGTTGAGCTAGCTAGTGCACCATTGGTAGGTTGGTAATAACCGGTACCACTTGTGTAAGTTGCGTTTGAATCGGTACTTGAGCTAATAGTGACATCAGTTGGGTCAAGTAACCAGGTCCCCATTTGTCCGTTAGTTGCGCGTGTATCGACTAATGCGCCATTGACATCTAAATAGTTATGGCTGGATGTTTCAACAAAACCGCCATTACCGCTGTCAGCCCCCCCGCGTGCACTGATAGTGCCATAATCTTTGGTGACATAATTAGACCACAACACCACATTGCCGCCATTGCCTGACGTAATCGCATCAGCGATCAAGCTAGCATTAGGCAGCATCACCGTGGCATTGGCATTTGGCAGAGGCCCTGCACCATGCGCATTACCGCCTATAAAAATGTTACCACCCCCACTATCACCACTTGCATTAATGGTGGTAGGCGAATCAATCAAAATATCATAACCTGTGATAGCCACTTGACCGCCCATTTGTCCTTTTCCTTGACCTGATACATCGATG
>JAJPJH010000043.1 GCA_021324335.1 Gammaproteobacteria bacterium | reverse complement strand
CCATGTAATACCAGCCAGTGATGCGCATCATGTTTAAATTCATCTGGGATATTTTTCATTAATTGCTTTTCAACTTCAAGTGGCGTGTTTCCCTGTGCTAAACCAATCCGATTCGCTACCCGCAAAATATGCGTATCCACCGCAATCACAGGCTCGCCAAAGCACGTATTCAGGATCACATTCGCTGTCTTGCGCCCCACACCGGGAAGGGACTCCAAAGCTTCTCGCTCATGGGGGACTTTAGAATGATAACGTTCGATGAGAATTCTACAAGTTGCAATAATATTCTTAGCTTTAGCCGCATATAATCCAATGGTTTTGATATATTTCTTAAGTCCTATTTCCCCCAATTTAAGTAATTTTTCAGGCGTATTGGCAACAGGGAAGAGTATCTCTGTCGCCTTATTCACGGATTTATCCGTGGCACGAGCCGATAAAATTACCGCGACTAAGAGTTCAAAATGATTACGGTAACGCAATTCTGTCGTCGGATGAGGGTTTGCTTTCCGAAAGCGGAGGAAAATTTCACGAATAGTTTTCGGGTTCATAAGCACTCAGGACTGTTATCGATGGGGTAATCATAATATAATCCAGCGCAAATGAAATCAGGTAGGTTAATTATGTCTCACCATCCTTATATTAGCGTCGTGATTCCTGTTCATAATGAGCAGGAAGTCCTTGAGGAATTATATAGCCGCTTAACCCAGGCCTTAGATAAATTGGGTAAATCCTATGAAATCATTCTGACGAATGATGGGAGTACGGATAGATCAAGTGAAATCTTGCAAGAATTACATAAACGCCGTCCCGATCAGATCCGAGTGGTTGAATTTAATGGTAATTTTGGCCAGCACATGGCGATTATGGCGGGTTTTGAGCGGGTGCGGGGGCAGATTATCATTACGATGGATGCAGATTTGCAAAATCCCCCCGAAGAAATTGGCAAATTGGTTGAAGCGATGGAGCGCGGCCATGATGTGGTGAATACCTATCGCCAAAATCGGCAGGATTCTTGGTGGCGGTTGCAAGTGTCTAAGTGGCATAACCGAATTCGTGCGTGGATGATGCCGAAGCTAAAAATGAAAGACGAAGGCTGTATGTTGCGGGCTTATAGTCGTTCGATTGTAGATCTGATGGCCTCCACTGGCGAAAGCGCGACTTTTATTCCCGCCTTAGCCTTGACTTATGCAGCTAATCCAACAGAAGTCGGCGTAGCGCACGCGGAACGGCAAGCAGGGACCTCTAGCTATAATCTCTATGGCTTGATCCGGTATAACTTCGATTTGGTAACGGGTTTTTCTGTATTCCCGCTACAAGTATTTACCATGATAGGCTTATTGATCTCTTTATGCAGCTTTGCCTTTGTGGTCTTTTTGATATTACGTCGATTGATTCATGGCCCCGAAGTGGAAGGAGTCTTCACCTTATTTGCCATTATGTTCTTCCTATGCGGTATCGTGTTATTTGGATTGGGAATAGTGGGTGAGTATGTTGGTCGTATTTATCAAGAAGTTAGAAAGCGCCCTCGGTTTGTAGTGAAGCATGTGTTAGAAAAGCCTCTGGTTGAGGAAGTGACGAATACTTTCCAGGATGCACGTTCTAATTAAATAAAATAGAAAGGACAAGTAAGGGCAGGGAAGCTAATAAAACTTAGGAATAATAATACATGCAGGATTCACCTAAAGGATCTCTTATTGCGGGGGTTGATGAAGCAGGACGCGGGCCACTTGCGGGCCCTGTGATTGCGGCTGCTGTGATTTTGGATCCTCGGCACCCAATTGAAGGCTTGGCAGATTCTAAAAAATTATCTGAAAAACAGCGCGAGAAGCTATTTTACCTTATACGCGAACGAGCTCTTGCTTGGTCAGTAGCCCGGGCGACTGTTCAGGAAATTGATACGATTAATATCTTGCAAGCGAGTCTTCTCGCTATGCAGCGGGCAGTGGGTCGCTTGAAAATCCAGCCTCAGCTGGTTTTAGTCGATGGGAATCGCTGTCCTCTCTTGCCGTATGAAGCCAAAGCCATCATCCAAGGAGATGATTTAGAGCCTGTCATTAGTGCAGCTTCCATCGTGGCAAAAGTGTTACGGGACCGGCTGATGGTATGGTTGGATAAGAAGTACCCGCAATATGGGCTGGCTCAGCACAAAGGTTATCCCACCGCCCAGCATGTGAAGGCTTTGCAATGTCATGGGCCTAGTCGTATCCATAGACGCTCGTTTGCGCCGGTTGCGGAGTGCTTATTAGGAAAATAGATTCCCGCTTTCGCGGGAATGACACCAAGGATGGGGATTAAAGAATGCTAACTAATCGTTATGCAAGAGCAGGAGCTTGCACAGCGGGTCTATGAGAGACATCTTCGCCGCCATAGACAATGGTAATATCGTTCTTGTTTTGCTGCGGATGAATAGAAGCTTGTTTCTTCCATGCCGCCCCTAAATTTGCTGGTGCTACGTCAGCAAAGCTGCAGGTGCTGGCTAAAAGGGCGCTAACTAGCAAAATAATTTTTCTCATTTTTTCCTCCGGTTACAGAGTTTGCTGTCAAAATCAAAGATATTATACAAAAATTAGACAAAATAACCAAGAGGTTTTAGTTAACAAGGAGAATTGAAAGTGTACTAGTTTAGTAATACACTTAAGATATATGAAGAATGAACAAAAAGAACACATAGCATTTGAGGGAGCGAAATTTACCATAGAATGGTATTTCGATAGCCGAGGGAAAAGTATTTCTTTAGATTATTTCGAGATCTTAGATGAGGAAGCGCAAGCTAAGTTGTTTGAATTAATTAAGCTAATAGGAAATACGGGAATAATAAAAAATAAAACCAAATTTAGGAGCGAAGGGGACAAAATTTATGCCTTTAAGCCACAACCACATAGGTTTTTATGTTTTTTCTTTGAGGGACAGAAGATTATTATAACGAACGGCTTTTATAAAAAAACGGATAAGCTCCCACAGAATGAGAAAGAAAGGGCATTAAAGATTAAAAGTGATTATGAAATGAGAGTTAAGCGAGGTAACTATTATGACTAAGCCATTATCTACATTTGAGAGAAAGATGAAAAATCCTAAATTCAAGAAAATTTTTGAAGAAGGATATAAGGAATTACTTTTTTCAGAGTTAATGATATCTATAATGGAGGGCGACGATAAGTCAATTAGAGATCTCGCAAGAGAGGCTCATCTTTCTCCATCCATCATCCAAAATCTACGTTCAGGAAAGCAACAAGATATCAAAGTAAGCAATTTAATAAAAATTGCCCATGCTTTTGGATATGAAGTTATCCTTGAGAAAGGAAATGAGCGATTAACTTTACAAGAGACAACGAAAAATTCTAAGAAGCATTTGAGTGTAGTAGCAGCTGCTTAATTTCTAGGATATGGGATAAATATTTTCCCTATAGACTATTTTACCTATTTCATGCTTTAATGTGCGCGCTTAGTTCACTAGGGGTGCCATGTGGTTTTGATGGCTGAGAGAGTCCCTTTGAACCTGACCAGGGTAAGGCCTGCGTAGGGAAGGTGAATGAGAAAAAATTGAATCATCGATTTAATTTTTTCTTTCGTCTATTTCTTCCTCGCATGTTCCCCGTCGATATTAAAATAAATAGGGAGTATTACATGCAAATTGATCACCATTTCTGTCAACCACTTTCGGGCTCAAAAAAAATTTATGTTCGTGGCCAATTACATCCTGATATTGCCGTACCCATGCGGGAGATTAGCTTAACAAATGGGGAATCACTTTCTGTTTACGATACGTCAGGCCCTTATACTGATCTTCAGGCGAAGATTGATGTAACAAAAGGCTTGCTACCATTGCGAGAAAATTGGATTACAGCAAGAAATGATACAGAAAGTTATGCAGGGCGAATCGCTGCGTTGAACGACGCATCAAAAATAAATGCGATCGATTTGCAACGCACGCCAAAGCGAGCGAAATCAGGCTGTAACGTGACACAACTGTATTATGCTAGACGTGGCATTATCACCCCTGAGATGGAATTTGCTGCCATTCGTGAAAATCAGCAACGAGAATGTTATTTACCGCCTAATATGGCACCTATTACGCCAGAATTCGTTCGCAGTGAAATTGCACGTGGCCGTGCTATTATTCCTGCTAATATTAATCATCCTGAATTAGAACCCATGGTTATCGGGCGGCATTTTCTTGTGAAAGTAAATGCTAATATCGGTAATTCTCCTATTTGTTCTTCTATAGAAGAAGAAGTAGAAAAATTAGTATGGGCAACGCGCTGGGGTGCAGATACCGTGATGGATCTTTCAACAGGAAAAAATATCCATGTCACACGTGATTATATTATTCGTAATTCGCCGGTACCGATCGGCACTGTTCCAGTTTATCAGGCATTAGAAAAAGTAGGGGGTGTAGCAGAAGATCTTACGTGGGAGATTTTTCGTGATACCTTAATCGAACAAGCTGAACAAGGTGTCGATTATTTCACGATTCATGCCGGTGTATTATTGCGCTACATTCCTTTCACAGCAAATCGTATCACGGGCATTGTTTCTCGCGGTGGCTCGATTATGGCGAAATGGTGTTTGGCTCATCGGCAAGAAAATTTTCTCTATACCCACTTCGAAGAATTATGTGAAATCATGCGGCGTTACGATGTCAGTTTTTCCTTAGGAGATGGTTTACGTCCAGGATGTATTGCTGATGCCAATGACAAAGCGCAATTTAGTGAACTCGAAACCTTAGGCGAGTTAACTAAATTAGCCTGGCAGCATGACGTACAAGTTATGATTGAAGGGCCTGGTCATGTACCCATGCATTTATTGCAAGAAAATATGGATAAACAATTGCACTATTGCAGTGAAGCCCCTTTTTATACCTTAGGGCCGCTAACAACCGATATTGCGCCTGGTTATGATCATATTACCAGTGCAATTGGTGCAGCGATGATAGGTTGGTATGGGGTGGCTTTATTATGTTATGTTACCCCTAAAGAACATTTAGGATTACCTAATCGAGAAGATGTCAAACAAGGCATTATCGCTTATAAAATTGCAGCCCATGCAGCTGATTTAGCAAAGCGGCATCCAGCTGCTATCCATCATGATAATACTTTATCAAAAGCCCGTTTTGAATTTCGTTGGGAAGATCAATTTAATTTATCGTTAGATCCTGATACTGCTCGTGCTTATCATGATGAAACCTTGCCGCAAGAGAATGCGAAAGTTTCGAAATTTTGTTCCATGTGTGGTCCTAAGTTTTGTTCCATGAAAATCACCCAAGAAATTCGTGATTTAGCACAGGTTGGATCATGAAAACAGGCATTGTGGGTGCAGGAATCATGGGTCGCTTGCTTGCCTTTGCTTTAATACAGGCAGGGCATGAAGTGACCTTATTCGATGCAGGCGATATAAACCAGTTAAATTGCAGCATGGCGGCTGCTGGTTTATTAGCACCTTTTTCGGAATTAGAAAAATCAGATCTGATTATTTATCATTTGGGATGTGATGCATTGAAACAGCATTGGCCTGATATCATTTCTCACCTCGAGGAAAAAATTTATTTTCAAGCAGCAGGTAGTTTGGTGTTATCGCATCCGAAGGATAAATCCGATTTAATTCGCCTGATAGATATCATTCAAACTAAACTAACAGATCGTCATCATTATAAAAAATTATCTTATAATGAGAGAATGCAATTAGAGCCTGGTATAGCTAAATTTGAGGATGTTTATTATTTTGAGGAAGAAGGGCAGATAGATAATCAGGCTGTATTAAGTGCATTGATGAATTATTTGGTAAAACGCGGGATAGAATGGCATCCCCATACTAGTGTGGATGCGGTATCTCCAGGAAAAATCCGTTTCAATGAGACAGATAAGCACTTTGATATAGTGTTTGATTGTCGCGGAAAAGGTGCTAAGGCCATTTTCTCTGATCTGCAGGGGATTCGCGGGGAATTAATTTGGCTATATGCCCCTGATGTAAATATCAAACGTCCAGTTAGATTTCTTCATCCACGCTATAGTTTGTATTTAGTACCCAGGCCAGATAACGTTTACCTCATTGGGGCAAGTGAAATTCATTCAGATCATGGTAGGCCTATTTCAGTTCGTTCAGCATTAGAATTATTAACTACTGTTTACTGTTTGCATCCTGGATTTGCAGAAGCCAATATCATAAAGACGATTACCCAATCGCGACCGACCTTAACTAATTATTTGCCGAAAATTAAATATAGTAATGGCTTGATAGCAGTCAATGGACTTTACCGTCACGGCTTTTTAATTTCACCTACTCTTACAGCAGATATCATGCAGTGGCTACAGAAAGGTACGTCGTCTTTACGTTATCCACAATTATGGGAGAAATTTGATGATAACCATTCGTTTTAGAGATGAGACTATGGTCCTGGAACAATCACATTCTTTAGCAGAAATATTAGTGATGAAAAATTATCACGGTCAACATTTTGCAGTGGCTTTAAATCGACAATTTATTCCCCGCAGCAACCATGTAACAACGTTTATTCAAGATGGTGATGTGGTTGATGTGATTTCACCTATGCAAGGAGGTTAAACGATGTGGAAACTAGCTGATACTTTATTACCTAGCCGCTTATTATTAGGCACCGCAAAATACCCCTCTCTTCACATGATGAAAGAGGCTATTATCGCTTCTGATGCAAATATTATTACGGTTTCGCTTAAACGGCAATCGCCGCGTGAGAAAGGTGGGGAAGATTTTTGGAATTATATTAAATCTTTAAATTGTCATTTATTACCTAATACAGCGGGTTGTCATCATGCTGAGGATGCTATTACCACCGCGGAGATGGCACGAGAAATTTTTAATACTCACTGGATTAAATTGGAAGTAATTGGTGATGATTATAATTTGCAGCCAGATCCTTTTGAATTAGTTAAAGCAGCAAAAGAATTAATTCAACGTGGCTTTGAAGTTTTTCCTTATTGCACGGATGATTTAGTATTATGCCAGCGGTTAGTGGATAGTGGCTGTCGAATTTTAATGCCATGGGGTTCGCCGATTGGGTCTGGAAAAGGATTAATGAATCCTTATGCATTAGAAACTCTACGCACACGTTTACCTGATATTACACTCATTGTTGATGCGGGCATTGGTAAGCCCTCGCATGCTACCCAAGCCATGGAATTAGGTTTTGATGGGGTGTTGCTTAATACGGCTGTTTCATTGGCGAAAGATCCCATACAAATGGCAGCCGCTTTTTCGCATGCCGTACAAGCAGGGCGCTTAGCTTATGAAGCGGGGATGATGTTGGAAAGGAATTGTGCGAGTCCTAGTACGCCTTTGATTGATACCCCATTCTGGCATCAAGTGGAGAGGACATGAATAAACCCATTGTATGGACAATAGCAGGGGCTGATTCAAGTGGTGGAGCAGGGATTCAAGCGGATTTAAAAGTATTTGAATATTTAGGGGTGCATGGTTGTTCGGTGATAACGGCTATGACCGCACAAAACTTGCAGCATATTGCAGATATTCGTTATACACCGCCAGAATTTCTTGAAGCGCAGATTGCTGTTTTAAAAGAATTGCCCGCGAGTGTGATTAAAATTGGCATGTTAGGAACAATAGCTGCGATAGAAAAGCTAAATTATTTTGTGAAAAATTTTTCTGGGCAAATTGTATTAGATCCCGTGATGGTGGCGACGTCAGGAAAAGCCATGTTTGTGGAGGATGGTGTTGCCTATAAAAGTGAGTTAATCAAACTTTTTCCTCACATCGATATGCTCACACCTAATTTGCCAGAAACAGAAACAATTCTCAGTAAAAAAGTTCGTACCCCTCAAGACATTGAGCAAGCCGCGCAGGAATTATTATCATTAGGTGTTAAAAATGTTTTAATCAAAGGCGGTCATGGATGTCATCCTGTTTTTAGCCAAGATTATTGGACAAACGGTACAGAATCATGTTGGTTAACGAGTCCGCGATATCCACAAAAAAACTATCGGGGAACAGGCTGTACTTATGCGTCTGCCATTGCAGCTAATTTAGCGTTAGGTTATGAGATGAAAGAGGCAATCGTCATTGCAAAAATGTATGTGAATAGAGGTATCCGTTTAGCTCACACCTATCAGGCTGATGCAGCCCTTATCATGCATGGCGGTTGGCCAGAAGAAGAAATCGATTTTCCCTACTTGTCGGATCATTACATTGACCAACTGCCACCCCGTTTCATGGACTGCGGTCCTATGCCGTTAGGATTGTACCCGATTGTTAATAATAGCGATTGGGTGGAAAAATTATTAGGCTTAGGGGTGACGACGATTCAGCTGCGTATTAAAGATAAATCGGGTATGGAATTAGAGGATGAAATAAAACGCAGTATTCAGTTAGCTAAACAATATCACGCTCGGTTATTTATCAATGATTATTGGGAATTAGCTATTAAATATCAGGCTTATGGGGTGCATTTAGGTCAAGAAGATTTAACGACTGCTAATATAAAAAAGATCCATCAAGCTGGATTGCGTTTAGGGATTAGTACTCATTGTTATTATGAAGTAGCGAGAGCACATACTTTTAAGCCGTCTTATCTTGCGTGTGGTCCTGTGTTTCCGACAACGAGTAAGGTGATGAAGTTTTCACCGCAGGGGATTTTTAATTTATCTCGATGGCAACGGACATTAAAAAATTATCGGTGGGTGGCGATTGGAGGGATTGATTTAGAAAAACTGCCTGCGGTTTTGGAAACAGGTGTGGATGGTATTGCGCTGATTTCAGCAATTACGGGCGCAGATCAACCAGCATCTATTACGAAGCAATTTTTACACATGATAGGACAATATCAATGCACGAATTAAATCGTTATCTGCGACAAATTAATTTGCCGGGAGTAGGGGTTGAGGGACAAAAGAAATTAAAAGATGCGCGGGTATTGTGTGTGGGTGCAGGAGGATTAGGTTCACCTTTGTTGCTTTATTTGGCTGCAGCAGGGGTGGGGACGTTAGGTGTGATTGATCATGATCGAGTGGAAGTTAGTAATTTACATCGGCAAATTTTATATCAGCAGCAACATATCGGTCACGAAAAAGTGAGCATTGCGCAGCAACAAATGATAGCTGCTAATCCGCATATTAAAGTAAATGCCTATGCAGAACGATTTAATTTAGCTAATGCAGAAATGTTAGTGAAGGAATATGACATTGTTGCGGATTGTTCTGATAATTTTTCGACGCGGTATTTGGTTAATGATGTCTGTGTGAAGTTACAAAAACCGTTTGTTTTTGCAAGTGTTGCCCAATTTGAAGGATTGTGTTCGACATTTTTGGGACAAGCGGGGCCTTGTTATCGTTGCTTATTTCCCTCACCTCCCGCCGATGAGGTCATCCCCAACTGTGAAGAAGGTGGGGTGTTGGGTGTGTTGCCGGGGTTGTTGGGGGTTATCCAGGCAGCAGAAGTATTAAAGCTTATCCTGGTTCAAGGAGACTTGCTGGTTGGGCGAGTATTGGCAGTTAATATGTTAACAATGTGCTTCCAGGAATTCCGCTTGCCGCCCAATCCGCATTGCAATATAGGTGTTCATCCACCTATGATACGGTCTTTAGAACAAGCAGTCTGCAGGAGTAAACAAGCAATGAACAATGACTATCTGATTTCGCCGCAAGAATTAAAAGCAGCATTAGAAAATAATGAAGATATTCAATTAGTTGATGTGAGAACGGCAGAGAAGCATCATGCGTTTAATATCGGCGGCCTTTGGATACCGATGGAAGAATTGCCGCAGAGGTTGGGGGAGTTGGATCCGGAGAAGGTGACGGTTACGTATTGTACGATGGGTGGGCGGAGTATGCGGGCGTTGGAGTTTTTGGTGGGAGCGGGGTTTAGGAAGGTGAGGTCGTTGGATGGGGGAATGACGGCTTGGCGGGAAGTGCTTGTCTAGATTAGGCTTTTTTGGCATTTAAGTATTTCATAAGATAAGTCTATTATAATTACTTTCAAAATAAAAAGGGTATCAATTCTTACTATAGAGAGAGTGGTAAAATGCCTTTAAAAACGATTGATTTCGGAGTAATTGATTTCGAAAGAATGGATTCATTACAAAAGTTTATTGTAGGGGAATATCTTTGGAAGAATGCTAAGCAAGGCAAAATTAAGAAGAAACCTCCTCATACTCTAAATCGATTTGGCATAGTATATACCTTTAATTTTCCTGAGAATGTTGACGCGATATTAGCTTACAAACGATCAAGCGATTCCAAAACTAATCCTTATCATTTTGCAGTGATGCCATCCAATCAAGCATCGTTTGGTAGCCCAGGAGGTTTTGGAAATATCTCTAACACTACAAAAGTAGGGGCTTTGCGAGAAAATAAATCCGTATTTTTTAAAAATTATCACATAACGCATATTATCAAGGAATTATGCTATAAAAAAAATAATACTCGTTCTGCTATAAATAAAGAAGCAAACATCACTCAGAAAACACCTCATGCACATGCAAAACAAGCAATTTTCACGAGTGAAGCAGGTTATATTATTATGCATCAATTTAAGGGACAAGATCTTCTTAAATGGTTGAACCACAATAGGAAGACTCTACGCAAGAATGAGATTGATGTTGCACGAGAGTTGCTATATGCCTTGCAAGAACAAGTTCATGAAAGAGGAATTCTTCATGGCGATATTAAACCTGAAAATATCATCGTAGATATAAATCCACTTACAGGCCAAATTGAGGTGAATTTTGCCGATTTTGGATTCAGTCAGCTGGGTTATGAGGAACAAGAAGGAGGCACTCGAGCATTCGTGGCGCCTGAGACTAAATTCTTCAAAGAGCTGACAGAGAAATCAGATGTATTTTCTCTGGGGCTTGTTATCGCAATTTTGTGTAATCTTACGACTTACCAACATCCAAAAGATGACTTTATTCCTAATTATTCTCATTCGCTTTATGCGTTAATCCAAGAGATGATACATAATGATATGGACGACCGTATAAGTCTCACTTCTGCAATAGATAAAATTGAAAAAATTCGAATTAATGAAAAATGTAAAAATCTGTCTTCAGAAGATAAACAGTTAATTCAAGTGAGTAATGCTGCTGCTATTGCTGCCAGGAAAGAATTTAAGGAGTTCGCTCTAACATTAGAACGATATCCTAGTAAAAATCCTCAAAAAAATTTAGAAAGTATCCTCGATTTCTACCTTGATAAAATTGGGGAGCAGCCAGAGGTTATTGAAGAATTTATAGCTTCAGTGGGAATAAAATTTTTTAAAGGAAAGAATTTACAAACTAAACAAGCTATTAAAAAGGAATTTAAAGAATTACAAAAAAATTTCCTTCAAAGTCAAGAAAAATTATTTAGTCTTTGTGAAAGATTACCGCTTTTAGAAAAATATTATATTCATAAAAGTAAACATGGTACTGATATTCATAACTCACTATGTAAAACCTTGGCTAAAGAAGCTAAACAACTAAAAAATGAAATAAGTGCTATTTTAGATAAGAATAAAAAATTCCCTGCAAGTATTGATGGTATGATAGAGCTCACTGAACGATTTGAAAAAAAATTAACTGAAATAGCAGCTAATTTTGAGGTTAATAATGGGATAGTTAGGTTTTCTAAGAATTTTTCTGATTCAATTGTTGATAGAGAGGCATTAAAAACTTGCTTACTTAATAGAATACAAGAATATAAAGATAGCCGATGGATGTTATCAAGTATAAGGCGAGCCGAGATTAATGATATCCAGGATTTTATTAAGCGGGCAAGTACAGCAGAGGAACTTAAAGAGCTAATTAGAAAAAGAGTAGAGTATATAAAAGATGGTGATCTGAGTAAGAAAATACAACTTAAAGGCTGTTTGGAAGATGCTATTAACTTATATGAGAGTTATCGGGAAAAGCAGAAACAGTCAAGTGCATCTTCTTTACCTAGTGCTGAGCGCTCAAGCTTGAGATAGTAGGAAATTTATCACAACTCTGATAATTTTCGCCTTATTTTCTCATCTGTTCTCTTGAAGTACTTCTCATGTTAAGTGTATCATCCCTAACTTCTTCATATAAAAATTAATGGAGATAATCTCTATGGAAAGCACCAAAAAATTACTAGAACTTACAACCTTTCATCCTCAACCACCCGAAACCCCACCTATTTTTGAAGCCAAGTTAAAAGCGGTTCTAATCAACGGCTCCGCTTGTTATCTTACTCATTATAAAAATCAGGGCCGAGTTAGAGCTCTCTTTAGCTCTCACGGCGATGAAGGCCGACAGCGGGCGAAGAGCTTGAAGCATATTGCTAAGGGATTATCCTATTCAGATCGATTTCCTCTCTTATTATTAATAATGGCCGCTTTTTCTATTGATAAAATGAAGGGTGAAATAATATCCCTTGCTAAAAAGTTTCTTTACCCTGAAATAATCAATCAAGGAATATTTAAAAGTGAGATTCCATTTGATGAAGTTGTAACATCTCTAAAGGGATATATTATAAGTAAGATAGATCAAGAACAAAGGGAAGCAATAATAGAGGGATGTTATAATATAATAGAGATAATAAAACTTATCTTTTCAATGCCATTCAATAAAGAAATATGTAATAAATTTATTAATCGGATAACAGGATTAACACTGAAAGATTTACAAGGCCATTCTTCCCGAATGATAGACCTAGTGGAATTTTATCGCGAATTGAAACCATCCGAAATATCTGATGCACGAGTGCAGGCACAGTTGCGGATAGTGTAGGTTAAATTAATTATCTCATTTGATTTCTTATCTTATAACTAACAATAGTCATCACAATGGCAATCAGTCCACCTATCAGCGTCAGCAGCACTCTATCTATAACTAAAAAGTTATGAAACATTCCCATCATATAAGCAAACCCTAATACAAACAGTTCAATAAAAAACACTCTACCTATATAAGAGAAACTCATGAAAAAGATTAAAAACAAGAGTAAAACCAAGGTAAAAAAATCTATCCAAAAATCAGCTGGTAATAAATAGCCAAATAAAAAAATAGCAATGAAAGCACCGAAGATGTTTACTAGAATCCTTTTAACAGATGTTAAAATAGTGTTCTGCTGAGAACCTTGTATCACTAGTAAAATCGTTAACCCAATCCAATAGAGATTAGGTAAATGATAATTCTTATTTAAAAAATAACTCACTAACCAAGCCATACTTAAGGATAAAATTGTAATAATTGCGGTAATGAGTTGCCTCTCTTGTTTGATTGGATTTTCTGATGAGTGAGAGCTAATATCCTTCAAAATAAAATAAAAAATAATAAATAAAATGGAGGTAATGACCCCATCGAAAAGATATTCTACGCCTTCCTGCCACGGGAAAGTTAAAAAAGAAAAAATAAGAAACATGATGGTGCCCTGGATTAAAATGTTCGCTTGCTCTTTGGTTGTTGGTAAATAGAAAGATAAACCCGCAAAGAGAAGGAGGAATAGATTGGCTAATAAAGGGGAATAATAGCCAAGGGTACCGCCTAAGACAATAGAGAGGGTTATCGTTAGGCAGGCGAGCAGGATATTTTTGGGAGATTTTGGGCCTTGTTTATATATCGCAGCGGCGGAGATGACAGCGATATTGAAGGTAATCAATACAGCTTTATCCCGTGCCCCTGCTAAGACAAAGAAAGCAGTAATCAACAAACATAATAACGTTATTTTAACAGCTTCTTTAAAATAACTAGCATAATTAATGGATAGCAGCGACATTTCTTATTGCCCACTTTGTTCGGCAATTCCCTCAGTAGGGCTTTGCAATTCATTCCCTAATAAGGGTTCCCCTTCATCCAATTCCGCCCGCTCAATCTGCCCAAACCGCTGCGTAATTTTTCGAGAAGAAATATGAACCTGTTCTACATCTGTATGGGCTTGCGCAATCCGTTTAGCCAGATTATCCATACGTGTTTGAAACCGCTCAAAATCATCTGCCAACAATCGCAAATGCTTCTGGATTTCATGGACTTGTTTACGCGTTGCCGCATCTTTCAACACCGCGCGTGCTGTTGTCAAAATCGCCATCATGGTAGTAGGTGATACCATCCATACTTTCATTTGTTGTGCCAACTCCACCAGATCCACATAATGCGCATGAATTTCTGCGAAAATCGCTTCTGCTGGAATAAACATCACAGCCCCATCAGATGTTTCTCCCGGAATAATATATTTTTCAGCAATATCTTGAATATGTTTACGAATATCAATTCGAAATTGCCTTTCTGCTTGCTGCCTTTCCGATTCCGATAAGGAAGAATCCATCACGATACGAAAATTTTCCAGCGGAAATTTAGCATCAATGGCGATATTACCCGTTGGTTCCGGCAAAAATAACATACAATCTGGCCGTTTATTATTGCTAAGCAAATGTTGAAAGCTAAAATGTTGCTCGGGAATCATATTGCGAATTAACGCCGATAATTGCACTTCACCAAATGCACCACGTGAGCGCTTGTCATTTAAAATCTCTTGCAGACTCATGATGCTGCTCGATAGTTCTGTGATTTTCTTTTGCGCCGCATCAATTAATGTTAAGCGTTTGATGACATCACCAAATGTCTCATTCGTTTTCACAAACCCTTCTGCTAATCGTGTTTCTACTTGTTGATTCATTTCTTTTAATTTTTTCTCCGTCGTTTGCGTCAATTGATCAACACGCATGCCTAATTCTTTGGCGTAGTCTGATAAGGCTTCTTTAACTTGCTGGCGATTTTCTTGGACGCCTTTTTGGAGAGTATCTTGTAATATTTTCAATGTCTCAAATTGACGTTCATCATAGCGGGCACGATGGTTGGCTAACACTGTTAATAAAACAATGATAAATAACCCTGCGTTCAGCCCAATTAAAATATACAGTAACATAACTTAATCCTTGTTGAGTAAAGCTAAACCGGGATGGTATAGCGGGAAATAGGTTGTATTTTCTTAATGAGCTGATTTTGTTTCATGAAGGCAGCAAATTGCAGCCAGTCGGCATCATTGAAATCAGCAGGGTTTTCAGCAAAATAGGGCAGCGTGGCAAACCAAGAAGCACGATTGGCTTCGTTATTAGATTCTGGATATTGCTTGGCAAATTGTTGCCATGTTTCTTTCGGATGTTCATCTAAATAAGCAACGGCTTTCTGTAAGGCTTTGAGGAAGCGAGGGAAACGGTCATCATGGGCATTGGCTATGTGAGCGATGAAAATTAACTCGCTATAAGTTGGAATGCCATTATCTTCAGGGAAAAAGGTTTCTACTTTATGGCCTTGTGCTTCTAAGATAGGAACCTCAACATTCCGCATTAATCCGGTGACAGCATCTACTTTACGCGATAAGAGAGCTTGGGTCAGGTTATAATGAACATTCACGAGTTCAACATCGGTTTCTGACAAACCTTGTCGTTGTAATAAGACTTTTAACATCACATTCGATAAGCCACTCACGCTTAAGCCAATTTGTTTTCCTTTAAGGCCAGCTAAATTTTTAATACCGCTATCATTTAACACGACTAAACAATCTAAAGGCTTATCGATTAATGTTCCAATACGGATAAGGGGTAGGCCTTGGTCGACTTGTTCCATGAAGTCAGGCTGATAAGTGATACCAATATCAGCTTTACCAGCAGCGACTAATTTGGGTGGATCACTGGGATCAGCGGGGCCAATGAGTTCTACCTCTAACCCTTGTTCTTTGAAAAATCCTTGCTGCTTAGCAATGATGAGAGGCGCATGATCGGGGTTAGGGAACCAATCCAGTATCACGGTTAATTTTTCAAGGTGCTTGTTAGCAGCAAAACTTAACGTTGTAAATAAAGAAAGTAGCAGTAACGCAATGACTTTTTTCATGATCTTTCTCACTATTCCCACCAGATGAGGAGTCGTAATAATTTATCGATACTGAAGTATAAAATTAATGCCAGCATAATAATAACGATGAGAGCAGCGAACATCATATCAATCTGCATGCGGGCATTAGCATTGAGCATAAGATACCCTAAGCCACGGCTTGCGCCAACCCATTCACCAATGACAGCGCCGAGGGGAGCTGCCACGGCAGCGATGCGGATGCCGGATGCAAGGCGGGGTAAGGCAGCCGGAATGCGAATGTGCCAGAAGATGCGCCACTTTTTAGCTTGCATGGTGCGGGCGAGGTCTAGCCAGCCAGCGTAGGTGTGGCAGAGGCCATCGTAAAAAGCGATGGTGATGGGAAAGAAGATCATGAGGACAGCCGTCAGAATTTTGGACGCCATGCCGTAGCCTAGCCAGATGACAAAAAGGGGAGCAATGGCAAACGTAGGGATAGCTTGGCTGATAATGAGGGTGGGTAAAAGCCAATGGGCTAAAGGACGGAAGAAAGCAAGGAAGAGAGCGGCGAGACAACCGAAAACGATGCCAAGCGTGAAACCCAGTAAGGTTTCGATGAGGGTGGGAAGGGTTTGGATGGCAATCAGGTTGCGTTGATGATAGAGCGTGGAAAAAACGTGTGAGGGGGAAGGCAGGATATAATCGGGGAGATGCCAGAATAAGATGATGCTTTGCCAGATTAATAGTAAACCCGCGAAAATAATGAGGCTACGGCTAAATTGAACTATGAATGCCAAGTAGTGAAAATGCAAAAACTTGTTTTTCGGGTGATTTAGCATTTCATCATTCTCTCTCTTTCTCTCTCTTTTTGCTTTATCCCGCCGTTATTCCCGCGTAAGCGGGACTGAGGATGCTGCTGCAAGCTCGCGAAACAAAAGCGCTTGTAACTCCACCAACTGAGGCTCTGTCAATTCTCGCGGCGTCCCCGAAGAAAGCATCGCAACGGATTTCACCACTGCGGGGGAACCTTGCATCACATAAATAACATGCGCTAATCGCAACGCTTCCATTGGATCATGCGTAATGAACAAAACCGTTTTATCTCGCAATAAATCAGCAGCTAATGCTTGCAACTTATAGCGCGTAATCGCATCTAATGCCGAAAAAGGCTCATCCATTAAAATAACCGGCTTATTCTCCATCAGAGTCCGCACTAATGCCACACGCTGGCGCATGCCGCCTGATAATTGCTGAGGATACAAATGCAAAGCGTTAGTCAATCCCACCTTTTCTAATAAAGCACTCGCCCGATTAATTTCTTCCTGACGCTGTTTATGAGAACCTAATTTTAATTTTAATACCGCATTCTCAAGCACAGTCAACCAGGGGAGTAATAAATCGGTCTGTGCCATATAAGCAATTTGCTGATTCACCGGTAAATGATTACTCGCATAAATTTCACTGTGAGAGATTTCTTGCGTGGTGGTAAGGCCTGCAATCATACGCAGTAATGAACTTTTACCCACACCGCTTGGCCCCAATAATCCTATCCATTGCCCCGCGGGTAAATCCAGCTGAAGGTCGGAAAAAATAATTTTCTCGCCATAAGCGAGGAAGGCATTTTTAATGTGAATCGCTGGGATCATGAGAACCAATGCATCCGTAAAATATCATTGGTTAAGGCAATCAGCATCATGGCGAAAATAAACAAAAAGCCTAGACGATAAAGCAAGATAATAATTTTTTCCGGCAGCGGCCTGCGAATCACTGCTTCAATCATTTGAATAAAAATATGGCCCCCATCTAATCCAGGGATAGGTAAAATATTAATGACACCAATGGCAACGCTTAAAAATGCAAGAAAGCCAATGAATGAAATAAATCCGTAATTCAATGCTTGTCCCGCGCTTTCAAAGATGGTGATAGGACCACCTAAACTTTGGAGGGATAATTTACCTGTACTCATTTTCCAAAAGAGTAATAAATTAAAATAAGTGAAATCAGTAATCTGCTGCCAAGCATAAGAGATAGCCGTAAGCGGTGAATATTGAATGCGATGTAATAAATTGGGGGGCATGTCAAAATGCGGACCAATGCCAAGATAACCGTATTTTGTCCATAAAAGATCGCGCTTAGAGCCAATGGTAACAGGAATGTCTAGCTTCCGATGATCTCTTTCGATGGTAAATAGGAGGGTTTCATCTGGATGATTGTAGATAGTTGTAATCAAATCTCCCCAATCTTTCACCGGTTTTTTATTAATCGCAATAATCTTATCGCCAATTTTTAACTTCGATGTCAGTGCTTTCGAATTTTTTGCCATGACGCCAATGATTAAAGGAATAGGTGGCTCATAAGGCGTTAGACCGAGGCTTGCCATGGGGTCTGGATTTAAGCCATTGATTTGCCATTGTGATAAATCTAGATAATGCGTTTCTAGTTTTTCATCCGAATTTTTTGTTTCCATTTTCACAGGCGTGGGACTGCCGATGGAAGCAACTAAGCGCAACATAATGCTAGGCCAAGTGGAGGTGGTTTGCCCATTGATACTAACAATCTGTTGATTGGGTTTTAAACCACCCGCCGCGGCAATAGAATGCGGGGTGATTTCACCGATGATGGGCTTGATGGTGACAAAGCCGATAACAAAAATCAGCCAATATAAAATGAGTGCACACACTAAATTACAAGCAGGGCCAGCAAGGACAATGAGAAATTTTTTGTAAAATGGCTGGCGATTGAAGGCAAGTGGCAATTCTTCTGGGGACACCTGTCCTTCATTTTCATCTAGCATTTTTACATAACCGCCGAGAGGAATGAGAGCAAGAACGTATTCCGTGCCTTTTTTATCATGAAAACGCAGCAACGTCTTACCAAAACCAATAGAGAAACGCAGCACTTTAACGCCAAGGAGTTTTGCTACACTGAAATGTGCTGCTTCATGCGTTCCTACCACAAAGAGAATAGTGATTAAAATACCCAAAATAGAGATCAATAATTGGAGCATAATGTCTCCTCATTTGTCGTTTTTTATGCCACGCTGCTTTTATTCGATGAAATGCCTAAATTTTTTAATCGCTGCGTAATTCTCTTCGCTGTGGCCACATCTTTAATGGGCCCCACTTTGACGCGATAGAGTTTTCCATTTGAGATTTTCACGGGTGCATCCAACAATGCGATTAAACGTTGCTGTAATTTTTCTGCATTGGAACGGCTGCGAAATGCGCCGACTTGTAAGTACATGGTTTGAGCAGATTTATTATGCCAATTGCTTGAAGAAGTAGGCTTTTTAGAAGCTATCATCATAGGTTTGTTGACGGGCTTATTATATGTCGTAGGATCGATAGCTTTGACTTCGACGAGGGCGGTTCCATGCCCTAACATGCCTAATTTTTTTGCGGCAACATAAGAGAGATCAATTAATCGATTTTGCATAAACGGCCCACGATCATTAACTTTTACAATCACTTTGCGATTATTTTTCAGATTCGTGACTTCTACATAAGTCGGAAGGGGTAATGTTTTGTGGGCGGCGGTCATGCTTAACATATCATACCGCTCGCCACTTGAGGTACGTTGGGCGTGAAATTGTGTGCCATACCAAGAAGCGATACCAATTTCATCATAATTTTTACTGGATCTTAAAGTATAATACCGTTTTCCAAATACACTATAAGAAGGCATATTGCCAAATTTAGCCAAGGGTTCTACTTTGGGTACGGCATTCGGAATTTTAGTTTCATCTACATAAAAATCAGGGGGGCCGTCTTTTCGATGCACATGTGAACAACTGCTGAGTAACACCATTAAAAATAAAATAAAGATAACGCTGACACGCTGTCGCGAGATTTGAATGAGGTTATCCATTGTTCAGTCGTTCCCTTAATAAGGTGATATAACTACTTAGTTGATAGACAGCCATTGCGTATAAATCACTGGCATTATAGCGTTTGATGACATCAAAATTGCGAAATCCTAGCCAATATTCATTGTTATAATAGCTTTGTAATTCAATGATTTTAACTTTCTGCTGTTCAGGTGAAATTTTGACGCGTGGCACAATGCCGTATTTCATTAATTCTGCAACAGTCATGGATTGATTAATTTTGTCATTACGCAGCAAATAATGATAGCGATCACCGATAATTAAGGCGGGTGCGACAATAGGTTCATTCGATTTCCAGCCAACTTGATGATAGTAATTGGCGATACTGCCGATGACATCAACTTCATCATTCATTAAATCTGTTTTACCACTGTTAGAAAAATTCACTGCATAATGACGGTAGCTGCTAGGCATAAATTGCGGTTGGCCTATGGCGCCTGCATATGATCCCATGACTTTGAGAGGATCAAGATGTTGTTCGCGGGTTAATAAGAAAAATTGTTCTAATTCACTACGGAAATAAGGTGCGCGAGGTGAGTCGCTAAAGGCAAGGTTGCTGAGAGAATCAATTACACGGTAACCACCCGTGCGTTGACCATATTTGGTTTCAATCCCAATGGTGGCGACAATAACACTGGCGGGAACGCCATAGAGGTCTTCTGCGCGTTGCAGCTCTTTTTCATATTTATTCCAAAACTCAACACCGTGTTTAATCCGCCATTCACTGACAAATAGCATCTTATAGGTATACCAAGGCTCTTTCTCGAGAGGCTTCTTTACTAAACGGATAACTTGGGGGCGTATCTTTACCGTGCTAAAGCACGCGAGTAATTCATTTTCATTGAAGTGGTATTTTTTCACCATATGTTGAACAAATGCTTGGACATCAGGGCGATGGGCGAAATTAGTGTCCACGGTCTCAACACTTGCAAAGGCTGTCGAAAGGCCTAACAGTAGGATTAACAAGACTCTTACTAACCAAAACATCAACGCGTCCTCACGTGGTTACTAATTTTCGATGGGTTTGTATAGACATCAGAATACCGAAACTTGCCATCATCGTCACCATTGACGAACCTCCATAGCTTACTAGGGGGAGGGGGATGCCCACAACTGGTAAAATTCCAGTCACCATTCCCATGTTGATAAAAAAAGAAACAAAAAAAGTAAGCGTGATACTGCCAGCTAAGAGACGAGAAAAAGTGTCTTGGGCGTTGAGGGTGATGTATAAGCCCCGGGCGATGATAAGTAAGTAGAGCATAATGAGGATGACGTTACCCGCAAAGCCGAATTCTTCGCCGCAAACGGCAAAGATAAAATCGGTGGAATGTTCAGGCAAAAAGTGAAGGTTAGATTGGGTACCATTTAACCAGCCTTTACCAAATAAGCCCCCTGAACCGATTGCAATTTTGGATTGAATGATGTGGTAACCGTTACCGAGGGGATCACGTTCGGGGTTCAGAAAAGTGAGGACGCGTTGCCGTTGATAATCATGTAAGAGATACCAGACAAAGGGGGTACAGACAGCAAGCGTGGCGAAGAGGGTGAGAATGATGCGCCAGCTTAATCCGGCTAGAAATAAGACCGTACCGCCTGCGATTACTAACAAAATAGCTGTTCCTAAATCAGGTTGTTTCGCCGTGATGATAGCGGGGATGAGAATGATAGGGGCGGCGAGTAAAACGGATTTCAGGGTGACGGGAAGATGACTATGCTGATAATACCAAGCAAGCAAAAGCGGAATGGCTAATTTCATCAGTTCCGCAGGTTGAAAATGAACAATGCCTAAATCTAGCCAGCGTTGTGCACCTTTACCGATGTGACCTATACCCAATACGATAATTAACAAAAAGAGGCCGATACCGTACACCCAGGGTGCTGAACGTTGCAACGTAGTAGGGGGAATTTGTGCGACCAAGACCATGACGCAGAAAGCGAAGAATAGCCGGGCTATTTGCAATTCAATGGCATGCAGACTTTCGCCGCTGGCACTGTAAAGAATAGCTAAACCAGCAGCAGAGAGTAGCAGCAAGAAAGACAACAAGAGGATGTCAATGTGTAAATATTGCCAAATGGTGCGATAGCGCAAATCATTTGGTGGTTTTTTTAGTTTCTGTTTGAGCTGGTCGATTAGCATTTTGTGGCGGTCCTAAATAATAATCGAAAATGACCCGTGCCGCTTCAGCAGCGACATTACTATGTTCAGTAATAATAGCTAAAGCGAGTTTAGGATGATCAACTGGCGCAAAAGCAATAAAAAGGTGATGATCGCGTAAATTCTCGGGCATGCTTTCTTGTTTATCTTCTTCATCGGGATTACGACGTTTCGATACTTGGCCGGTACCCGTTTTGGCAGCAATCGTGTAAGTATAGTTGCGTCCGAACATGCGGTAAGCTGTTCCTTGCGGCGAATCCACGACGTTTTGCATCGCACTGATGACGACGTCCCAGTAATGGGGATCGCGAAGTTTGATCGGATCAAGAGCAATGGGCTGTTCAGTGACATACGATTTACCAGGCGCTTGCTCACCCAGTAATAAATAAGGGATGAATCGCTGACCGCGACTCGCAATGGTAGCGACACCATTGGCTAATTGGATAGGGGTGGCTTGCATCAGACCTTGGCCGATACCCGCATTAACCGTATCACCATTATACCAATGAGCACCTTTTACGTTTTGTTTCCATTCAGGGGAAGCAACGACACCTGGTAATTCATCATCTAAATCAATGCCTGTGACATTGCCAAAACCAAACTGGTTTAAGATGTCATCCATCCGATGAATACCCATCTTCATGGCAAGCGTGTAGAAGAAGGTATCGCAAGAGACCATGATTGCTTTAGACACATTCACGGTACCGTGGCCACGGCCATTTTGATCGTGAAATCGGTGAGAATAATTGGGTAATTCAAACCAACCGGGATCATAAATGGTATCTTCTGGAGTAATGACACCACTGTCTAACCCTTCTAATGCAAAATAAGGCTTAATAGTGGAAGCAAATGGATACAAGCCGCGTAAGGCGCGGTCGAAGAGGGGCTGATCAGAGGATTGCTGCAAGGTTTGATAATCTTTTTGGCTGATACCAAGGACAAACATGTTTGGATCATAGCTAGGCTGGCTCACCATCGCCAGCACTTGTCCCGTGCCAGGCTGAATGGCGACGACAGCACCGTGATGGCCGGCAAGGGCTTTTTCAGCAGTGAATTGGAGGCCGCTATCAATGGTTAAATAAATATTTTTGCCGGGGGTGCCTTTAATTTGCTTTAAGACGCGGACAGGTTTTCCGCTGGCATCGTTTTCAACTTCTTCATAACCTACTTTACCGTGTAACTCTTCTTCATAAGACTTTTCTATGCCTAATTTGCCAATGTAGTGGCTAGCGCTGTAGTTAACTTGATCAATTTCGTCTAATTCTTGCGCATTAATACGGCCAACATAACCTAGCACATGCGCAAAACTCGCGCCGTAAGGATAATGTCGCATTAAGCGAGCAGTGATCACCACCCCTGGAAAGCGGTATTGGTTTTCGGCAAATCTAGCGACTTCTTCATCGGTCAAGCGCATTTTTAAGGGAATTTCATCAAAGTGGCGGTGTTGCTTTAGCTGTTTCCAGAATTGGCTGAGATCATTATCGTTTAAAGTCACAATCTTTTTAAGGGCTGTCAGTGTTTTAGGAAGGTCTTGGACTTGCACAGGAATGACATCCAAGCTGAAAACGGGGATATTTTCGGCGAGTAAAACGCCATTGCGATCATAAATAAGGCCACGCGTGGGTTCGATAGGGACTAAATCTAGCCAGTTTTTAGTGGATAAAGTGCTATAGACATCGTGTTTAAAGATTTGGAGATACGCAAGGCGGCAAATTAAACAGAAACTCAGAACGGCAATAAATACTACCACCAGCATCGTGCGTCTAGTGACGAGTTGAATTTCTTGTTGATGGTTTTTAATCAGGATCCGTTTTTGCATGGGCCTATCTTAATCGAAACGGTAGCCAACATCGAGCATCACGGGCACGGTGATGCCGGAATTATTACTGGATAAGTGGGCATTTGAATAGTGCACGGCATGGAGGCCAATAGAAAACTGTTGTTTCGCCCCTAGCAGTAAGCCAATACCTATTCGATCTTGGAAGGCGAAGTGGATGCCCAGGTTCCGATCATCTAAATGAGTATGGTTAAGATAGGCAAGGCCGATGCTGAGTTCTAAATAAGGGGTGATAGGCCCACGTTTGCGGAAAGTATTCCGAATAACGGGAGCGATAGAATAAATATTGAGCGTGGTGTAGTAGGGGGTGTTATTGACCCAAAAGTGAGAGAAGCCGCCATCAAAATAGAGGGTAAATTGTCGCCAGTGAAAACAGTCAGGATCATACGTGAGCATGAATTGATAGCCATGCAGAGAAGGGGGCTCTTTAGTCACTAAGGCATAAGAAAAGTTAGCACCATAATAGGGAGCTGCTATACCTAAAGTAGGTAGCACTGACAAGATAGCAATGAGGACACATTTAAAATTTAACTGTTTCATCATGAAAGAGGTATTTTCCTTAACACCAATAATGAAAGACGATATAAATTTTAATTCGCGATAACTGTTGATTACACTTTTTGCAGAATAGCACGGTTTATTATTTTCACCAACATTTCAATGTGCTGTTCACTTGCATTTAAAGCAGGAAGATAACGTAATAATTTACCACCTGCGTGTAAAAAAGTTTCCTGACCACGTATCGCAATTTCTTCTAATGTTTCTAAACAATCGACAGCGAAGCCCGGACAAATAACATCCACTTGTTTAATGCCACGTTGGGGTAATTCTGTTAATAAGGAGTGTAGAGAAGGTTGCAACCATTTGTCATAACCGAATTGGGATTGGAAACATAAGGTCCATTTACCAGTGGGTAATCTTAATGCTTGTGCGAGTAAGGCGGCAGTTTTTTCACATTGATCTCGATAAGGATCGCCTGCACGGACCAAGCGTTCGGGGATACCGTGAAAAGAAATTAAGAGATGTGGTGATGGGCCTGCTTTTTTCCACCTCTCCTGTATACTATTAGCAAGCGCCTGAATATAAGAAGGATGATCGGCATAATCGAGAACAAAATGAGAAGCAGGAAGTGTAGGCCAACTACTTAAAATGGTATGCACACGATCAAAACTCGAAGCTGTTGTAGTGGTGGAATATTGAGGAAATAAGGGCAGGACGATAAGGTTGTTGACTTGTTTCCCGCGCAAATAATCTAAAGCTTGTTGAATGGAAGGCGAGCCGTAATTCATGCCTAGTGCAATTTCCATTTCACCTCCCCATTTTTCTTTAAGCTGCGCGGTAATTTTTTCCATCATAACGCGCATAGGAGAGCCCTCTATTGTCCAAATTTTTTGATACAGTTTAGCAGACCGATGCGATCGAAAAGGTAACACTAAACCATAGAGAATAGGTAACCAAATCGCACGTGGTAATTGCACGACATGGGGGTCGGATAAAAATTCACGCAAGTAGCGCCGTACAGCACGAGGAGTAGGCGCATCAGGTGTGCCTGTATTAGTGAGGAGGATGCCGGTTTTTAACATAATAATTATATTTTCTTTTTAAATCCTAATGCAGCTAATCGTTCTTTTATACTGGGATGAGTGGAAAAGAGGTCATTAAGGGATGACATTCCCATGATACCTGCAGTTGCAGGATCAAAAATATACGCTTCACGCCTGACATTTTCATGTGGTGTTTGTTGATAAGCCATCGCATAAGCATCTTGGTGCTGAGCATGATCTTCGCTGATTTTTAATAGCGCGGAAGCAAGCGGTTGATTGGTGCGCATCAGTTCCACGGAGCCTGCATCCGCCATTAATTCTCGTTTGCGGCTGAGATATAAAAGTAGTAATACGCTGATGATAGGTAAGGTGTAGCGTAAGATGAGGATAATAATGGTTAACGCATTACGTGAACGATTGTCCTCACTGCGACGCGAAAAAATCGCGTTATAAAAAAACATATCTAATACCATGATGGTCAAATTCGCTAGTAAAGAAGCAGTGAGGGTGAGTTTAATATCGAGATGGCGAATATGGCTTAATTCATGGGCCATGACTGCTTGCAATTCATCGCGGTTTAGTTTTTCCATCAAGCCTCGCGTAATAGCCACCATGGCGGATTTTTCACTATAGCCACTGGCAAAAGCATTCATATAATCAGCATCGATAATGAAGACCTTAGGCATGTAGCGTAAACCCGCTGCAATTTTCATTTCTTCGACGACATTATAAAGTTGTTGCTCGGCGACTGTTCTAGCGGTTTCGGGGGTGATTTCATAATAATCCGTGCCTAACAGCATGAGTTTGTCATATAAGGCATAGCTCACGAATAACGAAATCGCTGCAATGGCGAGCATGATAAGCGTGGCAATGGGGAACAACTTAAAGGTGATAAGCGCGATAAAAAGCTGTGAAAGCGAGGCTTGCGGGAAAGCGGGTGCATAAAGATACATGTCTACCAGCAACCCGAGTGCGCAATAAATTGCAAAAAACAAACCGATGACAAAAAGAGTTCGCGTATTATTTTGGCGCAATGTCTTGCGCCAATCTGCAGTGGAAGAAGTGTAATGATCTAAGTCGGTAGGCATAAATTATAATTGGACGGTATAAGATTCTTGTTGCGCAATTTTCTCCTGACTAAGCTGCCAGTATGGAAAATCGAAATCTAACTTGCCCTGGAATGCAGAAACAATCAGGGTAGCAGGGAAGGATTTTTTGTTAGCGTTATACATTTCAATGCTGTCATTGTAAGATTGTTTTGCGTAAGCCAATTTGTTTTCAGTGCTGACGATTTCTTCTTGTAATTGTAAGCAATTTTGGTTGGCTTTTAAGTCAGGGTATTGTTCGAAAACTACGTTTAAATGGGTGGCGATATCAGAGATTTTATTTTCGGCCTCAATGCGCGATTTTTCATCACCAGCCTGGTGGGCCTGTTGGGCTTGGTTACGTAAAGCAACCACGTCTTTTAAGGTGGTTTTTTCGTAGTCCATGTATTTTTTAACAACGTTGATGAGGGATTCGAAGACCTTAAAGCGGCGGTCTAGTTGGATATCGATTTGCTTCTGGTTGTTGCGGATGGTTTCGATTTGGGCAATAAGGCGGTTATATATAAGGATAGCGTAGGCGATAATCGCGATGATGATTAGTAATATGAGCATACCCATGGTAATTGGTCCTTCCTCTTAAATTAAGCAAGATAGTTAGCCTTTGAATTATAACATTTTTTTGGGGAGAGAGAACTAATCTGATGGCTTATATTAAATCTTTGTTTTTATTAAAATATATTTAGGATTTGTTCAGATTGTAGCCTGATTCTAGCCTGATTCTAGTTAATGGTTTCTTAATATTCCAAGTATATACTGCCTATCTATTATACACATAATATTTAGAGAGCAAACGAGAAGATGGCTACCAATACGATTAATCTGGGCCTTATTGATCCAAAAAAGATGACGGCATTGCAGCGGTTTATTGTAGGGGAATATCTTCATAAAAATAAGGGAAAAATAAAAATTGATGCTGAAAGCCCTGCCCCTTTTATTTTAAAGCGAGAAGTGAAAAAAGAAGGGGTTGTTGTAACTACCATTGAGTATACTTTTAAATTGCCTAATTCAATTTTGGCTTGGGAGAGAGGCTACTATGAAGATTCGACACCAAGTTTCCCAGAAGAAAACAGATATCGATATGAAGTTTTAAAGCCAAGTTCATCAACTAATCGTCCAACAGGGGTTTATGGTGGAATTTTATTTTCTGAGGGAACAATAGCTACAGAAGAAAATCTTGCAGCCATCTTTAAAGAAAAAGAAGAAGGAAAGCAGAGAGTAATAAAAGAAATTCGCCTCGTGAATTTTATAAGCAAGGATTTATATATAGCTTTAATTGGACTGAAGGGAACAAACCCAAAACTATATAACGAAATGAAGAAAACATTACTAAAAGAAGCAAAAGAAGAGATAATGAGAGAAGCTAAATCAACCCAAGCTATGCCTCATGCTCACTCTAAAATAGCGGTTTTCAGCGAAGATGAGGAAAAAGAAGCGGGTTTTATTGTAATGCATCGCTTTGTTAAAATGGATTTCTCTAAATTCCTAGAAAGTATTAAGCCAAAATTATCTTTAAAGCAAAGATTAGATGTTGCCCTTATGTTGCTCCATAGCTTAAATAACCAAGTTCATCAGTCAAATTTAGCTCACTGTGATGTTAAGCCAGCCAATATTATGATTGATGTTGATCTAGAGACAATGGAAATCAAATCAGTCAATTTTTGTGATTTTGGTTTTAGTGAAAAACTAAATAATTCATTGAGTTGTGCAAGAGGTACACCCAAATATATGCCTCCTGAGCAAACAGAAAAGGGTATTGTCAATGAAAAATCAGATCTTTTCTCTTTAGGTATTATTTTTGCAAACTTGTTTGATATTCCTAATCCTCGTCAAGAAATAAGGGGTAACTTTGAAGAGATAAAAGAAAAGATTAAAAACGAATCTGATTTATTCGTTGAAGAAAAATATAATGATTATTTTATCATTGATGTTATTCGACGCATGACAAAGCATGAGAAGGAAGCAAGAAGCTCTATCGGAGAAATTATTAATCTTATTGAAGATGCCCGAATTGATACTATTAAAAATCTTTTAAGAAAAAATGAAAAGTTAACTAAATTGACAGGCGCCATTTCAGATGCTAATAAAAAAGCAAGGGAAGCGAGAAGTGAATTGCAAAAATTAGGATTATCTGCTGCTGAGAAATCATCTGAAGAATTAACGAAGAATGTAAAAGAAATTATTGATGGTTGTATGAAAGACCTCCAAGATGAGCCTGCTGTTATTGAAGAGTTTGTAAAGAGTTTAAGAGTTAAGGCGTTTGAAGGATTAATAACAAAAAAAGATATTACTAATAGGTTATCCAGAATTTTCCATGATTTAGAGGTAAATAGAATAAGCTTAACTAAGGTAAAGGAATCGCTGAAATTGGATTATTATAAAAATATAAAAGATATAAAAACAGAGGAAAATGAAATTAAAAAGGGATTGTTAGTATCCATAAATAAACAAATAGAAAAAATTTTCAATGAAATTGATAGGGTTTTATTAAAGGGAGATAAACTTAATTTTGTAAAAATAGATGAGGTTGAGAAAAAAGTAGTAAATTATAATAAAAAATTAAAAGAATTAAACTCAAAATTTAATTTTTATCATCTTAAATTCCCAATGGAATCTATTGCTATAAAAGAAATGTTAAGAGCTGATTTAAATGCAGCTATTAGAATTTATCAAGACCAAGCTAAAGATCAAAACAGAGAGATTTCAGAAAGAAGAAAAACTGATATTAATGATATTAAAGATTTTATCGATAGAGTTAATACTGCCGAGGAAATGATTGAGTTAATAAAAGAAAGGATAAAATACGTAAAAAAAGGTAATTTTGAATCAAGCTATTTAAACTTTTTTGCTGGAAGTAATTTATGTAATTATATCATGCAGGTAATAAGGTCTTATGAAAAAATAATTGCTTTGCCTGAAGCAGAGAGAAATAAACAAATAACATCAAGATTGCAAGGGATAGGAGCTCATCCTCATAATAACAGGAAAAATTTGTTGTCTGTTCATTGACAATAAACTCAATAACATGCTACCAATGCTATCCTTAATATTAATTAAAGGATGTAATCATGTCGGATGTTACGCTCAATTTAACCCCCGAACTTTATCACTATTTCCAATCTATTTCTTTTCGTGAACCTTCTATTCTAAAAGCTCTACGCGAAGCAACTCACGGTCAAATAAAACCCGCTCAAATGCAAATTTCTCCCGAACAAGGCCAATTCATGGTCTTATTGATTGAATTATTAAATGCAAAAAAAACCTTAGACATAGGTGTATTCACTGGCTATAGCGCCTTAGCTGTTGCTTTAGCACTACCGCAAGATGGTAAAGTAATTGCCTGCGATATTAATGAAGAATGGACAAGCATGGCTAAGCGTTTTTGGCAGCAAGCTGGTGTTGCTAATAAGATTGATTTACACTTGGCGCCCGCCTTAGAAACCTTACAAAACTTAATTGACCAAGGTGAAGCAGGCACATTTGATTTCGCATTCATTGATGCAGATAAAAGTAATTATCCAAACTATTATGAAAAATCATTAATCCTGCTCCGAAAAGGCGGATTGATTGCAATCGATAATGTATTGCAAGGCGGAAGAGTAGCAGATCCTGATAATCAAGAAAAAGTAGTAAAAATGATCCGTGCATTTAATGAGAAATTGCTGCATGATGAACGCGTTACCATTAGTATGATTCCAATAGGCGATGGATTGACATTAGCCAGAAAACGATAAATACTTTTTGCGCTTTCTGAAAAAA
Source organism: Gammaproteobacteria bacterium (assembly GCA_021324335.1). GTDB lineage: Bacteria > Pseudomonadota > Gammaproteobacteria > DSM-16500 > DSM-16500 > Aquicella. Next base: position 1,769 of record JAJPJH010000043.1, on the reverse strand, counting down.
ATCTCAGGAAAATTAAAAATTAATTAAGGAGGCTTAGTCCATGAAAAATCCTTTTTTAAAGGCATCAGTTATTTCCATGCTTTCAATATTATTTGCTGGCATAGCTTATGCCGATCAAGCTTCTTATCAACGACCTCCACAAGAATTTACGATAAAAATTACATCTACAGATCCTAATCAAGGGGTGCCTATTGAAGGTTCTGTCATGACTTTTGATGATAAAGGTTCTCATTTGACACAGATTCATAATGTCTCTACGCCTATGCAAGTGGAAATCAAAGGGACGTTTATTGGTCTGACAGTGAAAGGATCAGAGGATTATCCAAATATTAAAGTCGTGATGGAAATGAAAAAATCAGATAAAGATCCTAATCCTATTCAATTGGTGGGTTCGGGTCACGCAGTATTTGGTAGTGAAGATGCTTATACTCAATACATCACCACTTCTGAATAATCAGTTAACAGCAGCAATGAATATTTAAGGAGGTGAAAGTATGAAAATTATTGTCGTCGGTGGTTCAGGGACTATTGGTAAGGCTGTTGTGAATGAATTAGCAAAACGTCATTCTGTTGTGGTAGTTGGCCATGTACAGGGAGAAGTTCAGGTAGATATTACTGATGTCAAATCGATTGAAAAAATGTATCAAACTATTGGTAAGGTAGATGCAGTTGTTTCAACCACAGGTAGTTTGCACTTTGGTCCCCTACCAGAATTAAAAGCTGAACATTATCAGATTGGCTTACAAAGTAAGTTGATGGGGCAGGTGAATTTGGTTTTAGTAGGATTAAATTATGTAAATGACGCCGGTTCATTTACTTTAACCAGTGGGATTTTAAGCGATGACCCTATTCGTTTTGGCTCGTCAGCCTCAATGGTGAATGGAGCAATAGACGGGTTTGTGAAAGGCGCTGCGATTGAAATGCCGCGGCAGATTCGTATTAATGTCGTAAGCCCGAATGTGGTGACAGAATCGATGTCTAAATTTGAAGCTTATTTTCGCGGTTTTGAGTCAGTGCCGGCAGCTCGAGTGGCGCTTGCATATAGTAAAAGTGTGGAAGGGGCGCAGACAGGACAGGTGTATCGGGTGTGGTAAATTTATAAAATAAGGAATAAAAATATGAAAATAGCTCTTCTCTTGATTGATATTCAAATAGCCGTAAGAAGTTGCTCGTAGGCATCGATTGTTCCTGAGTGGTGACAGCTAGCAGGTTGTAATAATAAATGTTTAAGTGTTAAGCAAGTTCCTCTTAGTAGCGGGCTCTAAATGATCAGGCATTTTTTCATAATTATTTTTTTCTAGAAATATTTTAATAGCTTTGCTTAATTTTCCGGGTATAAAACCTTCTGCTTTTCGAACAAAGTGATAAAGTTTATTCATATAAGCGGCTGCTGCACTGGATTTTTCTTCCTCGGGGATGACATCGTCTATAGCAATTAATGATAGATAGAATCGTGCTTCATCGATGATTGATTGCTGGGAAGATTTATTTATTTGCATATACCGCAATAAATCCATCGCCTTTCTAATGAAAGTGTTTTCAGTTCTCAGGGTGTAAATAGAAAAAGTTTCTGTATGTTTTGGTATCACATGAGGAACCTCGAGGGGTGCATTGTGAATTCTAATATATTGCTTAATAAAGTTTTCAAAGTGATTACCTAATCGTAAGCGTTCGATAGACTACATTCCAGTTGTAAATTGATTAAAGCTGTATAAACTGCGGAAGCAGCTTGTGGTACTCATCATCAGTTACACATTCGCGAATACGAT